>JAUNJW010000196.1 GCA_030533035.1 Erysipelotrichaceae bacterium | reverse complement strand
TCTTGATGAAGGACCAGCCTCTTTCCCACATGGATCTTAAGATGTTGCCCACTGTCGGCCAGTGGTAAGCGGGAAGTTCCATGACAAACGGAGCAGGATCGCCCGCGAACATCTTTGTCTTCTTGAGGATGATACCGGAGATGATGATCGCGCCGATGCCCAGGAAGTAAGCGCTCGGGGCAACCCAGGAGGCGCCTTTGAAGAGCGCGGAGGTGATCAGGGCGATAATCGGCAGCTTGGCGCCGCACGGGATGAATGTCGTGGTCATGATCGTCATACGGCGGTCACGTTCATTTTCAATTGTTCTGGAAGCCATGACGCCCGGAACACCGCAGCCTGTGCCGATCAGGACAGGAATGAAGCTCTTGCCGGAGAGGCCGAACTTTCTGAAGATACGGTCCATGACGAAGGCGATACGGGCCATGTAGCCGCAGGCCTCGAGGAATGCCAGGAAGGCAAAGAGGACGAACATCTGCGGAACGAAACCGAGAACCGCGCCGACGCCGCCGATGATGCCGTCAAGGATCAGCGACTTCAGGAAGTCATTGCAGTTGATGGCGTCGAGCAGGTTTTCAGCCAGGACCGGAATGCCCGGAACCCAGGTGCCGTAATCTTCATTGGCCGGCAGTTCTGCGTCTTCACCAAGGGCAGCGTCAACCATTTCAGAAATGCTGTAGGCGCCGTCAGCCTTCTCGTCCAGCTCTGCGCCATAGAAGCCGTATGCTTCGTCGAAGGCTTCGTAGTCGCCGTCTTCGATCGCGGCCAGGATTTCGTCAGCGCCGGTGATTTCAGCGTCTGCAGCCTTCCGGACATTGGCGGCAACCTCGTCTGTCCAGACGTTTTCAGCGTAGTATTCGTTCATTGCGTCAGTGAACTGCTCACGGCCGTTGCCGAAGAGATAATAGCCGTCGCCGAACAGGCCGTCATTGGTCCAGTCAGTCACCAATGTACCGACGGTTGTGACGGATACGTAGTAGACCAGCCACATGACAGCGAAGAAGATCGGCAGCGCCAGCCATCTGTTTGTGACAATCTTGTCGATTTTATCGGAAACAGACAGTTCGCCGGATCCCTTCTTGCCATAGGTTCCCTTGAGGGCGGAAGCGATCCATTCATATCTTTCGTTGGTGATGATGCTTTCAGAGTCATCATCATGCGCCGTTTCAATTCTGGTGATGATGGGCTCAGCCGCAGCCGCGTGGGCAGCGACATTTGCCGGCAGCTTGTCATCTCTTTCAAAGAGCTTGACCGCGAACCATCTCTTCAGATGGGCAGGAACATCGCTCAGCAGATCCTCGATTTCAGTCAGGGCTGCTTCGACGTCCTTCGCGAATGTGACCGGCTTTGCGTTCTTTCTGGATTCGGCGGCCTTAAGGACGGCTTCAGCGGCTTCGGCTGTGCCGGTGCCCTTGAGGGCGGAAATCTCAATGACTTCGACGCCGAGTTCCTTGGAAAGCTTCTTGAGGTCAATACTGTCGCCGTTTTTCTCAATCAGGTCAGCCATGTTTACGGCGACGACAACCGGGATGCCCAGTTCAAGCAGCTGGGTGGTCAGATACAGGTTTCTTTCCAGGTTGGTGCCGTCGACGATATTCAGGATGCCGTCCGGGTTTTCATCCACAAGGAAGTTTCTGGAAACAACCTCCTCGGTTGTATACGGTGAAAGTGAATAAATACCGGGAAGGTCCTCAATCATGACATCCTTGTGTCCCCTGAGGCGTCCTTCCTTCTTTTCCACTGTGACGCCCGGCCAGTTGCCGACGAACTGGTTGGAACCGGTCAGGGTGTTGAACAGTGTTGTTTTGCCGCTGTTGGGATTGCCCGCCAGCGCTATGGTAATCTTGCTGTCAGCCATATTTCATCTATCCTCTCTAACAAATTGATCTGAAGCGTTTATTCGACTTCAACCATTTCCGCGTCGCCTTTTCTCAGCGAAAGCTCATAGCCGCGGACTGTCAGTTCAAGCGGATCGCCGAGCGGCGCCACTTTGCGGACATAAACCTCGACTCCCTTGGTAATGCCCATGTCCATGATTCTGCGCTTGACGGCGCCTTCGCCATGGAGCCTGACAACTTTTGCGGTCTCACCGATCGCGACTTCTCTTAAAGTTCTCATGTTTCCCCTCCTATATCATGATCCTGAGCGCGAGTTCCTTTCCGATCGCGACTCTGGATTCCTTCACATTGACAATCAGGTTTCCGTTGACTTCATTGATCACGGAAACTTTTCCGCCGGCCACGAAACCGAGGTCAGCCAGATGCTGGCGGACTTCATTATTGCCGCCGATTTTGCGGATTTCGTATTCAACACCGCGGTCTGCTACAGCTAAAGGCATCATTTTATCCTCCTCGTTAACAGTGTTAGTCATTCTTAACTAACTACATAGTAGTTTAGTCTAACTAACCGATCATGTCAATAAGAAAAGCGGCAGATCTGATCCGCCGCCTTTAACGCTTTACCCTCTTCAGGATTTTTGAGAAATTCACATGGAAGATTGTCTGCGGGATCCGCATGAACGCGGTCACGCCGAGATAAACCAGAACGCTCATGATGCCGTTGACCATCAGCCTGATCAGGCATGTGAGCTTTGCCCCTTCCCCGGCATAGAGACCGATATGGTCGAGCAGGATTTTCGCGCCCCACATGCAGAGAACGCCGATGCAGATCTTGATAATCTTGCGGATCAGCGGTTTGAAGCTGATGCTGTAGGTTCTTGAAATCTCCGCCAGGTTGGCTGCCGAGAGATAGATGTTTCCGCACATGGAAGAGATTACCGCGCCCGGGAATCCCCAGAGGTAGATGAACGGCACCATCAGAGAGCCCTTGATCAGGAAGTTGATCAGCAGTCTCTTCAGGACGTTCTTCTTGAGGCCCAGGGCCATCATGATATTGGTGACAACCGGTCCGACTGTTCCCAGGAACCCTTCGATGGCGATCCATGACAGCACAGCCGAGCTGGTCGCCAGGTCATCCGTGTAGAACAGGATGTGATAGAGTTCGCGCGAATACAGGAAGATGCAGAAGGATACCGGAAGGCCTATATAGAAGATGATATTCAGGCAGTCCCGGACATTCGAGGACACCTTCTTCATGTTTCTTTCTTCCAGGGCGGAAGAAATATGGGGAATTAACGCTGAGGTGAAACCCGGCGCCAGGATCATCGGAATCGCCGTCAGCTTGGTGCCGACATAATTGCAGGCGGACAGGATGACATTCTGGGTGTCGCCGTCAAAGCCATGCATTCTTAAGCCCAGCGGCAGCAGTACCGAATTGAAGATATCATCGCAATAGCCCATGATGGCTACCAGCAGATAGGGAATCGCCAGGGCCAGGAACTCGCGGATCATAGCGCTCTGTTCCATGCCTTCATACTCCTGCACCGCTGCCCCTTCCCGGATCTCCACGATGCGGCGGCGGTCAAAGGAATAGATCTGCAGGATGCCGGCTACGGCCGCGATCGATGTGGACAGCACCGCTGTATAGAGGGCAAATACCCTTTCTTTATTCAAAGCATAGACAAGCAGCCAGGAAACCGACAGCAGGAAGCCGACCCTGAACAGCTGTTCAAAGGCCTGCGAGAAGGCATATTCCTTCATCTCCCGCCGGCCCTGGTAGAATCCGCGGAACGCCGAGAGCACCGGCACGAAGAAGATCGCCAGCGCCAGAATCCGCAATACCCAGGCCATGATGGAAACATCCCTTGCCGGCGCCACCAGGTTTGCCAGCAGGCCCGAGAATCCCGCCATCAGCAGCATCCCCGCCAGGCCGGTGATGGCCATGACAGTCAGGGATATTTTCCGGATCAGAAGCAGCGACCTGTTGTCATTCTTGACCGAATAGCGGGCAACCAGGGTCGCGATCGCGAACGGGAAGCCGGCTGTGAAGACATTCAGGATATAGCTGTAAATTCTGTACGCGGTGCCGTAATAGCTCATATAGGCATCCGACCCCAGAATCGTCGAGAGCGGAATGGAATAGACAAGGCCGAGGGCCTTTGCCACAAACAGACCGCCGGTACCGACCAGGCCTGACAATATAATCGACTTCTTGACACGGTTCGTGTCTTTTGTTTTTTCAGAAGCTTTTGCCATACATACCTCTACGAATCTAAAGTATACCCCATAATCGGCCGGAAATGATATTAAAGTGAACATGGCGCCCCACTGCCATTTTCTTCAGCTTTCATATATAATGAGGCGGTATCAGTGAGGTTTTTTGCTATGAAAGAATTCTGCATTCTGACAGAAGATGAATATACAGCGTTCCAGATGATTTCGCCGCTGCGGGGATTCCTCAATTCCCCCGAGGCGATCCATCTGAAGCAGGCCGGCGGCTGGCAGACAGAGTATGCCGGCGTGAAGGAAAACGGCCAGGTCATCGCGGCCACAGCCCTGACCATGATCCCCCTGATGAAGATCTTCCGTTTCTGCCATGCCCAGAGCGGCTTCAT
>JAUNJW010000195.1 GCA_030533035.1 Erysipelotrichaceae bacterium | reverse complement strand
TCCTTCGCGCTTATTCATAATACCACGGGGTGTTTTTGTTTGCAACTGATTTTTTTCTTTTTTTGCAAAAAAGTCAGGGCAGTCAGAATCAGTTTCCGGCTGCCCCGCTTTTCACCTGATTCAGGCTTCCGTGATCAGGATCTGCCAGGCCTGGTACTCCCACCACTGCATTGTGGGAATTGTCAGCCCGCCGTTTTCAAGAGCTGCCCCGCTGACCTTTTCAATCACATGCAGGGGTTTTTCTTCCGCTTCCGGCAGAACAAACACTGCATTATACAGTTTCTGTGCATCAAGACCGGGCACATTGAAATGCTTCGGCGCCGAATTGGCTGTGATCTGTCTGGAAACAACTGTAATCAGAGCCTGGCTGCGGTCAGCCGAGACAAAGCTCCATACAGCACACGGATCCTGCGGACCGGTTATCCTGTAATAGTCGCCGCTCTGGATCAGATCATAATACTTATGGAACCGGTCAATCTGGGTGCGGATCTGTTCCTTCTCCTGATCCGTCAGTTTTGTGATATCCAGCTCATAGCCGAATGTTCCGGACATAGCTACCGCCCCTCTTGTCGCAAACGGAGTCACCCTGCCGGTCTGATGATTCGGCACAGCTGAGACATGCGCGCCCATCGTGCTGACGGGATATCCGAAGGAAGTACCGTACTGGATATTCAGGCGGTTGATGGCATCGGTATTGTCGCTGCACCAGATCTGGGGTGTGTAATACAGCATTCCGGCATCGAACCGGCCGCCGCCGCCGCTGCAGCCCTCAAAGAGAACATGCGGGAATGATGACGTCAGTTCTTCCAGAATATGATAGAGACCCAGCATGAAGCGGTGGGCGAATTCACCCTGCTGTGCGGGTTCCAGAGCCGCGCTGTATTTCTCACAGATACTGCGGTTCATATCCCATTTGACATAGCTGATGGGAGCGTCTGAAAGAATATCGCTGATCCTGCCGATAATGTAATCCTGCACATCACTGCGCGAAATGTCGAGAACCAGCTGGTTGCGCGAAAGCACCGGCGGCCGGCCGGGGACCTGCACTGCCCAGTCCGGATGTGCACGGTAAAGGTCACTGTCTTCCGAAATGCCTTCCGGCTCAAACCAGATACCGAATTTCAGACCTCTGGCATTGATTTCCTCACCGAGTTTCTTAAGTGTGCACCCCAGTTTCTTCTCATTGGGATACCAGTCTCCGAGTCCGGAATAATCATCTTCCCGCTTGCCGAACCAGCCGTCATCCATGACCAGCATTTCAATGCCGAGCTTCGCGGATTCTTCAGCGATCGAGATCAGTTTTTCCGCGTCAAAGCTGAAGTAGGTCGCTTCCCAGTTATTGATCAGAACCGGCCTCTGCTTATATTTCCATTCTCCCCGGCAGACATTGTTCCGGATGATCCTGTGCATGTTCCGGCTGAGCTTTCCGAATCCTTCACTGCTACATGAAAGAATGACTTCCGGTGTCTGGAAACTCATGCCCGGTTTCAGATTCCATCTGAAATTCGCCGGATGAATTCCAAGCACCAGCCTTGTCTGGGAAGCCTGGTCCTTCTCAGCTTCCATCAGAAACTCGCCGCTGTATACAAAGGAGAATGCATAGCACAGGCCGTTGTTTTCATCTGTGTTCTTTTCACAGAGAATGGAAAAAGGATTGTAATGATGGCTGCTGTTGCCGCGGGTGCTGCCCACTGACTGGACACCGTGGTGCACCGGCATTCTCTGCAGATTTCTTTCCTGGGCATGGCAGCCATAGAAAGTCAGCCAGTCAAAATCACCGTACTGCCAGTCGAGGCAGAGACTCGCCGCTTTTTCAAGCTGCACCGTCTGGCCGCCCCTGTTGATGATCCTGACAGCTCTGGTTATAATATCCTTCTCTTCAAAAACACCGTACTGAAGTTCTGCCTCCAGCCCGGAGTACGGATCCTTCATCATGATTAAAAGGGTTTCGGCTTCATTGTTTTCATCATAAACATAAGGCAGTCCGTCCAGGGAATACTTCCCCTTTTCTGTCTGAAAGCTCACCGCTCTCAGCGTACATGAAGTGCCTCCGGCAGCGTCGCGGACAGAGAGCGCACTGATCCGGTAATCCCCGCCTGAACTGCATGTGTATTCCTGGGGCAGCACATCCAGTGAATATGCCCGGATCTCTTCCCGGTCAATGGTCAGATTTCCTGAAAAACCGCGTTCAGAGTACGAGATGGCCGCTGACATGTCGCTGCCGTATATTCTCGCCCCGTAATAGGTATGCAGAAGAATTCCGTATTGATCAATTTTCATCTGGTATTCAGTATTCTTTGTCTGCAGGGTGATCAGTCTTTTTTCCTCGTTGATGTTGATAGCCATAATAATCTCCTGATTGTTTCAGCTTGCTGTATTGGTTCAGACTGTCACGGACAGAATTGTCCGTCCTTCCTTTTCAGGCAGTCTGATCGAATATAGTGTTCCGTTTCTCTCCAGCATATCCGTCACATCCCTGCCGTTGAGAACTGCTGACTGTATTTCTTTTTCTGACACAATGCCGATGTTTCCGCATGCGTGCAGGATGAAATCTGTCTTCGGGCCGATCCTGAAGGCGTCTTCCACAGCCAGAAATCCCGTGAATTTGTCCGTCAGTCCCAGACAGGTGACTTCTTCTTCCGCAATGAACACATACCATGCGTATCCGCCTGCGGGCAGTTGTGAGCAGAAGGTTTTTTCCGTCTGCGGCCTGAGAAGCTTCCCGGTAAAAAAATCATACGCAATGTACTTTCCGGAACCGGTAAGTTCCGGAATGTCATCCGGGCTGAAGCTGAATGCCTGGGTCTGCGCTGTAAGATTGAATGCCGCGATTCCCCCTGCCATCCGGCCGCCGCTGATTCCGACATTCTGCAGTTTCAGCACACCGGACCTGAACGGATCAGTGAAAATACAGTCTGCAGCCGGTTTTGCCGATCGGCTCATCATGAGCAGTTCCCCATCCGGGTAACAAAGTGATTTCAGGACCGCAGGATCCGATTCACCGACCCGGTCGCTGAAATAGACCGGACCGCCGCTGACGGCACGGATCAGCGCATGCCTGACGGCATCGGGATGTTTTGTCCAGAACATATCCCAGTCACAGCAGTACAGCTCATTGTGATACAGGGAATTGTAGGCATTCTGCAGCAGATGTTCCGCAAAGCCGTTTTCCCGCGAAGGCACAAAGTCGTCGCTGTTTCTGGAAACAGCCAGTGTGGGCCGGGCCAGGATGTTTTCCATCGCCATGCCCATGCAGTTGATGACGGCGCCGTCGAATACGGAAGCCGCTTTTTCAAGTCCTGCGCTTACGCCTCTGGCCGCTTCCATGACCGGCACCGTGTTTTTGTAGAGGTCCGCCAGTGAACTCTGTCCGTCAACCTTTGTAAAATTGATGCCGTCGTCTTTCAATTGCTCATACCACCTGCGGTAGAAGCCTTCCGCGTTTTCAGGATCAGGCAGAATCCCGCCGGCCGCGGAATGAATCAGATTTTCACTGATCTTTTCCGGCAGTGAGCTTCCGGGTGTGATGCCGTCCCAGTAGCCGAACAGCGCGTGCCAGACGCCGAACCATCTGACCTCTGTCTGTTTACGGATGTCATCCGTCATTTTCTTAAAGCCGTCCGGGAATTTTGAGCGGTCCGGTTCATATGCGTCCATTGTCCTGTCAGTAACCTGCTGCCAGCCGTCGTCCACCAGCATCCATCTGACAGGGATATTCTTTTCATGCAGTTCCGCCGCCTTGGCGCGGATTCCTTCCTCATTGACGTCCCGGTAGAACGCGTCCCAGCTGCACCAGCCGAGATATCTCAGCATTTCCGGAATCTTTCTTTCCTTTGCGGGCAGAATGATCATCTGTTTTTCGAGGCATGCAAAGATCTTATGCACCGCCTCGTCCACGGATTTGCCTTCCGCATACAGGAAGACCGGTTCATCGATCTCACAGAGAAGAGAAATACCGGCGGACATCTCAAGAAGAATATCCGTTTCCGTGCCCGGGCCCATCATTGTCATAAACCGGCTGCCGGCCATCGGGAACAGGCAGGCAAAGCAGTCACTGAACCGGGCAAAGACAATCCGGGTTTTTTCCGGGATACCGGCAAAAGTATCCGTAAATGCCGGTCTGGTCCACCATGGGTTCAGCATATACATGGCGGTGAGAGCCTCCGGACGTTTTTCAAAGGGGATCAATAACCGGAGAGGGTTTTCTGCCCGGAGGCTTTTCGTCCTGCCGCCTGATTCTTTGTCCTGTTTCAGGCTTATGGAGGTCAATACGCAGCCATCAGCCGCTTTCTGTTTCAGAGATACGGAAATGCCGTCCGCGGTCTGCGCGCCGCCAGGCAGGATTCTCAGTTTTTCCTGCTCTCCATCCGTAAAGTTGATTTCATATTCTGCATATTTCTTCATAACGCCTCAGCTCCGTATGCGAAATACGGGTTTACTCCCATTTCGCGAACAGCGAA
>JAUNJW010000022.1 GCA_030533035.1 Erysipelotrichaceae bacterium | reverse complement strand
ACCTGCAGTTTTTCATAGCTGTCGCCATTGCCGTAAACCAGATGGAAACAGTAAAAGGAGGGGATATACTGCACCCAGATATTGCCGAGATTGTAGAAACTCTGCTTCAGCTTTACAGAAAGTGCTGAAAGTCTTTCTCTCAGAAGCTTTTTCTGATCGATTTCATGATCCAGGGTATTGATATAACTGTTAAGAACTTCAGGAGTCCTGATATGGAAATCCTCACTTCTCAATGACTGGATTTCCCGGATCCCCACACCCCAGCCGCGGTACTGCAGAGATTCCAGAAGCCAGAAAACATCCATGATCTCATAGCTTCTGTAATTGTTGCCCGTATCCCTGGACAGTTTAAGCACGCCGCATTTCTCATAATAGCGGATCATTTCCCGTGACAGGTTCAATGCTTCGGAGACATCGCCGATGGAATAGCTCATATTCTGAAACCTCACTGCATACATTTTAACAAATCCGCAGATCCCGGATGGGCCGTCAGTTGATTATTTCTTTCATTTCCGGATATCTGATTATGATTTGCTGCAAAAATGCACGCAGAAACATCCTGTGAATGCATATTCTGTATAATAAAACCGTGAGACATACCTTGTCCCATTACTCAAATGCCCACTTTGTGTCCTTCAAACTGTTATGAATGAAGGCTATTGTGAGGTCGTAAAGGAGGACTGACACATGGATCAGGTCAAAATCGGAAAGTTTTTACAGGAACTGAGAAAAGAAAAGGGTCTTACCCAGGAACAACTCGGTGAAAAGCTGGGAGTAGCCAGAAGAACGGTATCCCGCTGGGAAACAGGCAGTAACCTGCCTGACCTTGATCTTCTGATTGAATTATCTGATCTCTATGATGTCGGTCTTCGCGAAATGCTCGATGGAGAAAGGAAGAGTGAGGACATGGACAAGGAAATGGAAGAAGCTGTATTGAAGGTAGCTGAGTACAGCAACGAAGAGAAGACAAGATTTACACAGAGACTGCACTGGATGTTTGTAGCGGGACTGATCGGATTCATCGTATTCATGGTGATTACAATACTGCACCTGGAAAACACATCGCCCTATGAGGGAATTGCCAGCTTCGGCCTGGGCATCTCCTTCGGAATGATCATCATCGGCGTCATCTTCACCAGCAAATACGCATCCAGGATCAGAGAATTCAAAATGCGTCTGCTTCACAGAAACAAATAACGAACAAATGAATATCATGATGAATTTCCCTCAGCGATGAGGGATTTTTCATTCTGTACATTTTAAAGACCAGACCATGGATCTTCCTTCACATGGCAGTTTTTTTGCTGTGGAGGTTTTCTACTGTAAGAATGCCGAAGGAGGTCACAGATGGGATGAATCAGACAAAAACAGTACTTTTTTCAAAAAAGAGGGCTCAGGGTCCAAAGAATTATAAAAGTTTTCGGTAAGTTTATAGACAGATGTGAAAAGGGAGAAATATTCACACATGATTTATAACGAAAATACCGAAATCCTGAATGACATGAAAGAAGAAGAGACACCTGCAGGGAATGATGACCACAGCCCTGTGTTTACTGCTTTCATGCAGGAAATGATCAACAAGTACAGAGTCAAAAGATCTGACATTTCCAGAATCACCGGGATTTCCCAGGATTACTTATATAAGATTCTTAACGGGACCAAGCACACCGCCCAGAGGGACTACATCATTGCCATCAGCTGTGCCATCGGCATGAACGCCGAAGAAACACAGCATGCCTTAAGCACCAACGGCATGGTCATGCTGAAGGATGAAGAACCAAGGGACCATGTCATCCTCGAGTCACTCAACGACACAGTCTCCCTGTACAAACTCAATGACAGACTGGAAAAAGCAGGCTATCCATGGCTGAAGTTCTCCAAGTACATGGAGGAATACATTCCGGACTGAAGAGAACAGGGATGGGGGAATCTGGCTGCGGATCACAGTCATAAACAGTATTATTCTAAACTATGAGAGCCCGGCACATGCCGGGTTTTTCATCGACTAGGAAAGTTCTGTTTTGGTCAAAAAATGTCTGGAAATGAATCTCCATGACAAAAAGACGTAAAAACTGATGTAAAATTTAAACGCATATATGTGTACTTCAAGTTTTGCCGGAATGAAACTTGCAGTAGTTTTGGGGCCAGGGTGTGACTGCTTCGCATCCTGGTTTTGTTGTCGACGCGCAGATGATTGCACTCCTTTATGAGCCAGGTTCATCCGGACCTCATCGTAATATCCTACGTTATGTGATCGGATATCCGGAATTGCTTACGGCGGTTCACCACCAGCCCTGAAGCGCGGCGGAACATAGGAGTCGACAAATACCATGTAATGACCGCAAGTACACAGAAGCGGGTCTACACCGAAAGTGTCGATCAAAGCCAGCCGGTAATGTTTCGGCCGGTTAAGATCAGGTTTATATGAATTCTGTTTCAGAAGTCTGAGTTTTACCGCTTTCTTCAGTTTATGATCACAGGTGGCATAAATGCCATAATAGCGAACCATCTTGAATTGAGGAGGTGGAATATGACGGAGCAGCTTCCATATGAAGTTGAAAATGCTTTCCTCAACTTCGATACGTTCTTCGGTTTTATGATCCTGATAGAAATATCTGATGGTTTTGCAGTTTTTGTTATAGGAGATGATCCTGCTCTGAGCCATCGCGGGCTTACCGGCATAACGAATCATGTATTTGACAACCTGATCCTTTCCTGAAGCCTTCATATCTCTTGGAGGGGCGTGCACATAGAAACCATTCGTATCATCCTGGTATAAGACATTGATAAGTCTTTTAAAGCTCTTCAGCTTTTTGGGATTGTCAGACAGGGCATCACGCATTTTGTCGAGAAGCTGCTTCATGAAAGACTTGCGGAGAGAAGCGTAGTTTATGTACTCCAAAGCCGTGTAAACACTATCCTGGTTCATCCCGCCTTCAGTGCACAAAACGTGGACATGCGGATTCCATTTAAGATCACGGCCGTATGTATGAAGCGTAATGATAAAGCCGGGTGTGATTGTTGATTTCTTTTTCCGCTTGCGGCGTTTCTTTTTGCGCAGCTGGTTTGAAGAACCTTTGGATTTGTCAAATGTATAGAATATAGCTTCCCTTGCGGCTTCAAAAAGAAAATGAAGCCATTCGGGATGAATCCAGAAGAACTCACGCAAACGTTCATCAATAGTGAAAACCATATGGCGATGATTGACATCAAGAGTTGACCTGGCGATAAAGAAAGCTCTGGCCCGGGTGGCTTTGGAACCGCAGGAAGGGCAGAATCTGCTTTTGCAGGTATAACAAATGATGTGGTGCCGATGACAGTTTGGACACTCATATATTTCAAAACCCATATCAAGTGTTCCGCATGCCATCATGCGTTCAACCTCATCTATTTTGAATTGAGGTAATTTAACATTCTTCTTTTTGCAGGCCGCAAGAAAAGCTTCCCAATGATTATGAAAGATCAACTGGAAAGTTGGCTTATTGGGATCATAATGATGTTCAAATGCTTTCGCGGCCGTTTTAACTATCGGTCTAGCCCAATCGTCGTGGATCATAATTGCGGCTTTCTTATCTACAGTATAGACGACCACAAAAAAATGACTTAAGGGGAAGTGCTTTTCTTCACCTTAAGTCAATTTGTTCTTTCGTCTGATCAGAAAGTGCGGTCAGACTTTTCAAATTAGAGTGGTTTCTTCTTTTCCGATCGGAATTGCTGCGCCGTTATGGAAACTCCACGCATACAGCTCTGTTTCCAGGCCCGGCCAGAATGATTCGGCGACAGCCCGGTATGTATTGAGCTGCGGCGAATATTCATGGGCGATTTCCTCCGGTGTCATCTTGTCCGTCTTGAAGTCAATGATGATCAGCCGGCCGCTGCCGACGGCGAGGAAGTCAATTGTGCCGTTGATTCTGGCAGTGCCGCTTTCGTAATAGAACGGGTATTCCTTATGGATTTCCATCTTTGTGCAGCGCTGATAGAGTTCACTGTGACCGAAGTCATACAGATCCTGCACGGATTTTTCATTGAGGGAAGGGTCCATGACCTGCCGGATCAGTTCCTTTGTCCATTCACGGTCATCCGGCATATCTTCGCAGGCCTTGTGCATAAGTGTGCCGTAATTCGAGCCGCCGGTATTCTTCGGCGCAAAAGGTGGCAGAACCGCTTTGCCTTCACTGACAGCGGAGCGTGAGCGCTCAAGCGAGCTCGGCGTTTTGATTTCCGGGAAAACAGCAGGCTCAAACTGCAGCCTTGGCATCTGCCGGCAGGGTTTCTGGGCAAGACCTTCACTCAGATACCAGTATTTCTGCGGATCATCCTCAGGGAAAACATGACAGACTTCAAACAGTCCGTTTTCATTGATGCCTTCTTCATGCGATAAGGCGGAAGTGATCAGGCCGGTGATGCCGCTGCGCTTTTCCAGGACGGAAAGGTCGATCCGCTCTGACTGTTCTTCAGCCGCGTCTTCCTGATCGACGATAATCAGCTGATTCCTGGCCCGGGTTACGGCAACATAAAGCAGGCGGCTGAATTCCTCGATATCCTCCCTGGAACTCCTGTTCTTTACCAGGATCCGCTGAACGGTCGGCAGGGCTGTCCTGTAATGCAGGTCAATGTCACGGATACCAAGCATGAGCTCGTCGTCGATCATCACGGCATCTGCGTTGTCGGAGAATCTGTTGTTTTCTGTCCCCCACAGGAAGACAACCGGATACTGCAGGCCTTTGGAATGGTGGATTGTCGTGACTGTGACAACGGAATCATCCTTTCCGGTAGTGATGGCTTCCGATGATTTTTCGGCTTCCCCGGTTTCGATTTCACGGATCAGTGAGTCGAGCGTATAAAGGGAAGCAGAAACAGAGAGGTCGAACAGATAATCAAAATTGGCCTGGTCCTTTCTGCTCAGAACATCATAGAAGGGAACCGGGTTTTCATACATCGGGTGATTCACCCTGGTATTGGCGACAGCGCTCAGCAGGCCGATCACGCCGTTTTCAGGAAGTATCTTCCGGTACAGATCAAAAAGTTCAGTGACGGAAGGGTACAGGCTGTAAATACCCTGGGCGAAGCTGCCGCCGTGGAGGCGGGCTTCGGCCAGCTGCTGGTCAGAGAAGGAGAACAGCGGACTGGTCACGACAGCCGCCAGGGCAATTTCATCGGAAGGATTGCGGATCAGTCTGGCGATGGACAGAATATCCCGGCAGATGTCAGACTGGTAAAAACCTTCCCTGGCGTCAATGTCATAGGGGATATGATATCTTTCAAACTGGCGCCGCAGGACAATCTGGTCGCCATGGCTGCGGGAAAGAACCGCGAAGTCGCGGAAGCTGAGCCTGCCGCCGCTTTCCTCAATCATTTCGCAGATTGTGCGGGCGATAAACGCCGCCTTGTAATTCTTGATTTCCCGGGCAGATGATTTGGTTTTCTTTTCTTCGTCTTTTTTCGGATCCGCAAGCAGGTAAAGTCTTACCGGCGGTCTTACGGGCGCTGTGCGCTGGCTGTCAGTACCGACGTCGACATGATCCTTTTCTCCGTAAAGATCCTGGATGCCGTCGACATTCATGAGTCTTTCAAACAGCAGGTTCGTAAAGGCGACAATACCGAGATCTGAGCGGTAGTTGTAGCGCATGTTGAAGACGGCGGTATTTTCGTCCGCCATCAGGTTGCGCATCAGCTGCGGCTTGGCCAGACGGAAGCGGTAGATGGACTGCTTGACGTCACCGACCCTGAAAACCGGCACATTGCGGTCAGCCTTGGCGATTTCGGTCAGAATTGTGTCCTGCAGGAAACTGGTGTCCTGGAATTCATCGATCATGATTTCATCAAAGGAATGATTCAGCAATTTAGCCACACGGCCGTGGCTGGCCTTCAGGATTTCAAGGGCATAGCGCTCCATGTCGGAAAAATTCATGGCTGCCTGTTCCTTTTTGAGTTTCTCAAAGGCAGCGGAAGTATTCCGGCAGAGATCCACGAGGGTACGGACCACCCTGGCCTGAACGGCTGAATTCTTCGCGAAGGAAGCCTGGTCATAGCTGATATCAAGAAGCGCTGAAATTCTGTCATGCATAAGTTTGCGCAGATTTTCTGTCTCCTGATTTTCAGCCTTCGGGATTTTGTTTACGGCAGCTTCTCTGAGAAGCGTCTGATATCCTTCATAATCATTTTCATTCACGCAGGAAAGGGCGTGGTTCATCAGATTGATTGTCTGAATGATCATTTCCGGCTTCAGTTTCTTATCCGGCTCCTCATTGATTCTTTCGCGGATTGCCATGGCTGAAGAAAGGATGCTTTCACATTCTTTCTGCAGCATTTCAAACCACGCGTCACGGATCATGGCCGGCAGCTGTTTCAGGGTTCTGTACTCTGTATAGGCGCTGCGGCAGCGTTCGTAAAAATCATCGGGATCCACGGCGGACATAGCATGGGTGTTGATCGTTTTGACAATCTCATACAATGCAGTGTAGTCCTGCGGTTTTGAGGAAACATATTCACAGAGTTCCAGCATCTCCGCAAATCCCTTTTCCTCTGCGCACATCGCGCTTAAAGCGTTTCTGAACGCCTCCTGCTGCAGCAGCTCATTCTTTCCTTCTGAAAGAATATTCTGTGCGGTTGAAGGATCCAGACCGATCGTGGCGCAGAAGCGGCGGATGATATTGAGGCAGTAGGAATCAATCGTGGTGATGTCGGCTGTCACAAGAAGTGAAATCTGGCGGTCAATATAGGCGATATCCTGCGGGTCTTCCGCCTTTTCACGCAGCTCATGGAACTGCCTGGAAAGACGGTTTTTCATTTCTTCGGCGGCTGCCGCGGTAAAAGTCAGGGCGAGAATCCGGTCAACCGGAATCCTGTCCTGAATGCACCGTTTCATGACGCGGGCCACGAGGACCATCGTTTTTCCGGCGCCGGCGCTGGCGCCGACCACGATGTCCCGGCCGCTGTTTTCATTGATGATCTCAAGCTGATACGGATCAAAATGGGAAAGATCGATTTTCATGATTTCTTCTTCCTTTCCTCACTCAGACGGTCTGTAAATACTTTTTCCCTGGCATACGGCTCGCCATGGAAACGGCAGATATCGCTGCAGCCGCACCATTTGCAGGCGCCGTCCGCGGGGATTGCGTCAATCAGGGGAATCCCGTCCTCTGTATCGCCGGTCAGCTGACTGTAGAAATATTCATAAAGAACGCCGAGGCATTCGCGGATCTTTTCGTAACTGTATTTCTTTGAGGCGCCGGCCACAAACTTCTCTTCGCTGTCGACGGCGTCCGTCCGGTCAGTGAAAGTCCATCCCTTCAGGCTGCGGGTTTTGATCATCAGCTCTTTCGCTGCTTCTGCATCTTCAGTCCGCAGATGGTTTTCCTTCATCTTCCATGTCGTGCGGTTGACCGAGTACTCACGGACTTCTTTCGCGTCGGTGATATCCTGGCGGCTCAGTGAGAAATAATATGTTCCGGCCGGCTGGATTTCATCTTCCTTTTCACACAGTTCAACCGCCGCTGCCAGATATGTCAGCAGCTGCAGCTGCTGGCCGGAGGCGACTTTTGCCTCGGAAAGTGAATGGCCTGACGATTTGTAGTCCAGCACGCCCAGCAGGTGATTGGCAGGATCGAAATTGACACGGTCAATGGTGCCGGTCAGACGGATATGTTCGCTGACGGGCCAGCGGCGGAAGGTCTTTTCCGTTTCATCCGGCAGGAATTTCGAGCTCTTTTCATAGCCGGCAAGGAATTCGGCCGCGCTCATCAGGGAGCTGATCATCCGCTCTTTAGACAGACGGATTCTCGCTTCATCATTGGGGGAGGCGATCAGAAGCGCTTCAAAATACGGACTGATCAGTTCATCAATCCTTTCCCGGGTAAGATTTTCTGCATAGTTTTTGTCGGCATTTCCTTCCTGATCAAACACGGCGTTTTCCAGAACGGAGTGCTGCCAGATACCGGAGCTTTCAGCGCTCAGATCAGGCATCCGTGCCGGCCGCAGATAGAGGCCGCTGGAGAGGAAATAGCGGTAGGGGCAGCTGAACCAGTTTTCAACGGCACTGACAGAACTGCTGATATATTCCTGTCCGTCTTCTTTTCTGACAAACAGCGCGGAGGCGGTTTCTTTGGACAGGGCATGACTGTACGCTCTTCTGACATCGCCTGACACAAGCGGCCAGCGTACGGATTCGCCATACCGGTCGAGCTCATAGGCGCCGATCAGTTCACGGCCCTGATAGTCGTTGGTTGTATAGGACCAGACAAGCTCACTGCCGCAGCTGCGCAGAATCCATTCAAGCTGGGAAATATAAGCTTCCTGCCTGTCTTCCAGGGCAGGGAATCCTTTGATTCTTCTGACATAAGTTTCATCAAACAGGCCGCTGAAAGGGGCAAAGCCGGGATAATCCCTGCCGCAGCAGCCCAGCACATAGGTGTTTTCCTTCGCACTGACAGGGTGCCTGAGATCGGTCACTGTACAGAAATCAGTGACCAGGCAGTGGCCGGAGGCCGTCATGTTTTCAAGGATACGGCAGAAAAACAGAACGTCTTCATCTGTTCTGATCAGGTCGATGCAGTCCTGCAGCTGGCTGAGGATGGAGCGGCCGGCAGCCATTTCATCACTGTCGGCAAGCAGCGGCGAACGGCTGATGATCTGATAGCCGGCCAGCAGTTTTTCTTTCGGCGAAGCGGCGCTGGCAAGGGAGTCAATGTCATTCTGAATCAGGCTGAAATAGCGTTCAGCCTGTTCCTCCAGCGCGGTGTAAAGCGAAACCGGATCGCGCTTAAGCTGTTTTTCGGGATCATATTTTTCAGATCCGCTTTTTGCGTAGGCGGCTTTATATGCCTCGCTGCGGTGAGGGGCGTGAATATCGTCAAGAACCTGCTTCAGGAAGGCAAGCAGGCTGTCGCTGCAGCTGTACGGGAAGGCATTGGCCTCAATCGCCGCGCACAGATGCGCAGCGTCCGGACAACAGGCAAATTCGCACAGAGTCCGGAAGCATCTGCCCAGTTCCGCCGTTTTTTTCATCACTGTATAGGAGAACGGAATTCCGTACCGTTCGAAGACCTGGGCCAGAACAGGCATCTGCTGATCCGGGGAGCACAGCACGATATTGCATGGTTTTCCGTTCTGACAGATATACTGGGCGCAGGCTTCGATTTCCATGCGGGCGGAAAGGGCATGGCGGCGTGAAACGGATGCCGGGGTTTCTTCTTTCAGGTGATAAACCTCCATACCCGCAGCGGCCATGCGCTTTAAAACAAGATAATTGAAATAGTCAGACTCAAATGTGCTGACGATTTTCAGGTCTTTGTCACTGAGCGCCCTGGCAATGGAAACATCCAGCATTTCAGCTGTTCTCTTTTCCTTCAGATCCAGTTTCAGTGCCTCGCTGACGATCTCCTTCAGCTGTTTTTCAAAAGGATCCTCGCAGGGCAGACTGTTTTCATCCAGACGGTAAAGAGCCATCTGGCGGACAAAGGAAAGGATTTCACGGTAAAAGGACGGGAACGCGAACATTGCCTGATAATCAGGAAAGCGGTCTGCCTGTTTCCGCAGGGTTTCCGCCAGTTTCAGGATCTGGGCGTTCTCATTTTCAGCTTCGCTGTCATTCAGCAGACGCTGCAGGCTGACAGTTTCCAGTCCGCGGGTCGGCTGTCCGTTCAAAGCGGCTTCATGAAAGAGGAACTCTTTCAGGTATTCAGGTGCGATCAATCTTGTCATGTCAGTATCCTGGCATTCCGGCTGTCATGTTTTTTGTATCAGACAGCAGAATGTACATTATTTTTCTCGACAACCGCGCGGATCCGGAAGTGGCAGATCTGCCTGCCGCCGCGGTTTTCAATATTCATAAGATAGCCGGTAGTCCCGGAAAGATAGTGATAATTGTTCTCTGCCGCGAACCGGATCATCGGCATGATCTGCCGGCGGCTGATGAGATTCATGTCTTCAACCTCCAGCATCTGGGAAATACAGACGCCGTTTGGAATTGTGATGGCTGTTTCCGGAGGCTTTGTGTTGAGATCTTTAAGGAGATAGCGGTAAGTGCCGATGCCGGCCCGGATGGAGACAGTTTCATCTGTGACGATGCCGTTGAGGACATCCGGATCAATCCACAGAGTCGGCGTCATCATCGCATAGATTCCCAGAGGATGGCTGGCATGGGCGTTGGTCAGGAAATAGTCCAGGTCATAGAAATCTATTTTCTCATCGATCGACTGCATGATCATGACGTCGTTAATGGTTGAGCTTTCCATGACATGGCGCCGTTCCAGCTCAAGGAAGCGGAGTTTGTTCTGCAGGTCAGCGATCTGCGCGGTGAGAAACTCTTTTTCATGGTCAAAGACAGACAGAAGAAATTCCGGATTCTGGCTCTCATACATGCGGCTGATATCGTCGATTGTAAAAGAATATCCGCGCATTTTGCGGATATAGGCCAGGCTGACATAGTCAGCGGCAGAGTATTCATAATATCCGTTTTCCTGCTTCACCGGATGAAGCAGTCCTTTGTTGCGGTAGGAGCGGATCGTTTCCGGATTGATGCCGGAAAGGCGGGCGAGTTCATTGATTTTCATGTGAATACTCCAACTGTAGAATGTTGACACTGTATTTAATACAGGGTTTACCATAACTAAGTCTAATGATTGTCCGTGATAAGGACAAGGGGGAAAAGACATGAAAAAAATCTTTGCTTCGGCAATGAGCGCTCTTATGGTGCTTTCACTTGCCGGCTGTTCCGCAAGCACTCCCGCCGGCGGAACTTACACTCCCGGTACATATACAGGCACTGGCAAATCTGATGCACTGGGACACACTCTGACAGTTGAAGTCACAGTCTCCGCTGATAAGATCGAGAAGATTGAAGTCAAGGATGAAGACTTTGATTTCGACCAGCCGTATGACACCATTCCGCAGGCAGTCATCGACGCCAACGGAACAGACGGTGTTGACGCTGTTTCCGGCAGCACAGAGACATCCGACGCTCTGATCGCTGCCATCAACAATGCGCTGGCCCAGGCAAAGGGTGAAGCTGCCGATGAGCAGAAGGGCAATGTTCCCGTCACTTACAAGGCAGGCACATATGAAGGCCATGGCACAGGCTATAACGGACCGATGGATGTCAAGGTCACCTTCACGGAAGACGCGATCCAGACAATCGAACTGGTCAGCTCTGTTGAGACTGAACATGTCGGCACACCGGCTTTCGATATTCTGAGCTATGACATTATCCAGGCCAACGGCACAGGTGTTGACAACGTTTCCGGCGCCACATTCACATCCGCAGGCTTCAAGGCTGCCATCAACGAAGCAGCTGAAGCAGCCGGCGCTTCTGATCTGGACGGCTTCAAGCACAACACAATTGAATATGTCGCAGACGATCCCATCGATGAAACATACGATGTCGTCGTAGTCGGTGCCGGCGGTGCCGGTATGGCTGCCGCAGCCCAGGCTGCCCAGGACGGCAACACTGTTCTCGTCATTGAAGAAAACGCTGAAATCGGCGGCAACACTCTCGTTTCCGGCGGTCAGTATCAGTCTGTCATGCCTTATCTGTGCTGGGAACCTGAAAATCCCGACGCAAAGCAGGGCACAAAGTATGACGGCACAACATGGGACAAGCAGATGGCACCGGCTTCCACTCTCGATGAGCTGAAGATCATTGCCAACTGGTCTGAAGAACCGTTCGATGTTGACTACTACAAGGATCATGAATTCGTCGCCGGCGACACAGCTGAACTGTCCAAACATGGCGTCCACGCTGAATATCTGCCGACACTGCAGGCCCTGAAGAAGGAAATCGCTCCGTATCTGAAGTGGGCTGAACCGAAGGTTGCCGCAGGCGCAGCTGAAGTCACACTGTTCTCCACACTCAACCTGCACATCTTCCAGACATACTACGGCGGCCTGCGTCCGACAGCTGACATGAGCGAATGGATGTACGGTGACTTTGACCTGGTATCCCAGTTCATCACAGACGGCCAGGATCTCAAGCCGTGGCTCGAGGAACAGGGCGGCAAGTTCGTTGAAAATCAGCAGACACTGATTGGTGCCCTCTGGTACAGAGAAAACGAATTCGCCGGCGCTGAAATCGACGGCAAAGAATATCCGGGCAGATGGGGCACATATTTCATGGCTCCGCAGAACACTCTGCTCAACACATCACCGACACACGCCGACAACAGAATCCTGCTCAGAACAACTGCTGAAAACCTCATCGTTGAGGACGGCAGAGTCACAGGCGTTACCGGCAAAATGTACAACGGCACAGAAGTTACAGCGCATGCCACAAAGGGCGTCATCCTGACAACCGGCGGCTTCGCGGCAAACGTCGACAAGGTTATCGAATACAACCAGTACTGGTCTGAAGAATATCTCACCAAGTCCACAAAGACAACAAACCGTTCCTCCCTGCAGGGCGACGGTATTGAAATGGCTGAAGAAGCAGGCGCTGCCACAACCGGCATGAACTTCACACAGCTGATGCCGATTTCCTGGGTTGACAACGGCAACCTGGCATTCGGCGCCGGCAACTACGCCGCATGGATCAACCCTGAAACAGGCAAGCGTTTCGTTGATGAAACATCCGAACGTGACGTTCTGTCCCTGGCTGAATTCAGAAACGGCATGGAAGTCAACGGCACAAAGGGTGTCTTCGTTGAGATCTACAACAAGGCACAGCCGCTGCCCGCTCCGGTACAGCTTGCTGATGAAGACTATGAAGGCAGATACTACACCACAACGATCGACAAACTTGGCGAACTCTTCGAAAAGCTCGGTGTAAGCGCTGATCCGGCAGTTGTCAGACAGACGATCGAAGACTACGACCAGTGTGTGCTCAGCAACACTGCAGCGGATCAGTATCCGGATGTCAAGAAGACAGCAGCTTCCAGAACGATCGGAAACTGTGAGAAGGACGCTGATGGCAAGTGGGATCCGGCTACATATGATCTCGACGGCGCTGAACTGAGAGTCCGTCTGATGGCTCCTTCCACCCACCACACAATGGGCGGTATCAAAGTGGATGTCGACCGTCATGTACTGGATACAGACGGCAACATCATCGAAGGCCTCTATGCGGCTGGCGAGGTGACCGGCGGCATCCACGGCGGCAACCGTCTCGGCGGCAACGCTATCGTTGAGATCTTCGTTTCCGGCCGTACAGCTGCCAAGGCTGTCACAGCTGACAATCAGTAAGATCAGATATTTCCAAGGACAGTCCTCTTGACAGGGGACTGTTTTTATTTGCGTGCAT
>JAUNJW010000194.1 GCA_030533035.1 Erysipelotrichaceae bacterium | reverse complement strand
ATGGATTTCA
Source organism: Erysipelotrichaceae bacterium (assembly GCA_030533035.1). Taxonomy (GTDB): domain Bacteria; phylum Bacillota_I; class Bacilli_A; order Erysipelotrichales; family Erysipelotrichaceae; genus Bulleidia. Next base: position 4,511 of record JAUNJW010000194.1, on the reverse strand, counting down.
TCCTTGTCTGCACATATGAAAAGGACGGGGAGAATCCCGAGCTGGTACTTTACAAAAGCCGGTAACACTCAGAATTCTTGAACCGGCATTGAAATCAAATACAGAGGAATACCATGATCACACTGAAAGAAGTCAGACCGGAAGACAGGGAGCTTCTCTGGAACATTAACCAGAAATATCTCTACGAAATGACAAACTTCTATGACAATGAAATGGATGAAAAGGGAAATATCCATTACGGGTATTTTGATGCGTATTTCACAGATCCAAAGAGGAAAGCCTTCTTCATCTGCTCAGATGAACAGCTGTGCGGCTTTGTGTTCATCAATCCATATTCACTGACCGGCGGCACACCGGATTATGTCATGGCGGAATTCACGGTATTTCCTGTCTTCAGAAGAAAACACATCGCCAGGGAAGCGGTCAGGGTGATCTTCAGACAGATCCCGGGTAAATGGGAAATCAAGTATAACGAAAAGAATATCCCGGCAAAGAATCTCTGGAACCAGATCTCAGCAAAGTATTCCCCTGACAAGGTTCATCTGAATGAGAATGAGACCGTTCTGGTATTTACGGTTCACAGCTGATCAGGCGGCAAAGAACAGAGTATTGAAGGCATACTGCGGTATGTCTTTTTCAGTGAAAATGAACCGTTCATCATTCGGTTTTTCTGCACGCATGCAATCCTTCCGCAGGATGGATGAAATTCAGAGTATAATACAGCAAAAGAGAGATTATTTTATGAACAATCAGACGGAAATATACTTTGTCAGTACTTTCGTAGCAAAGTCCCACCGGGAAAGGCTCCTGCATGAACTGACATCGGAAAAAAAGAGAACCGGGGGACTGGACCGGTTCAGCCATCAGGCGGAAGAACTGCTGGATTCAAAACGGGTGGCAATGAAGGACGGAGATCTTGAAAACTTTCCGGATTTCCGTGATTTTGTCATGGCTCACAATGAAACCTGCGAACTGCTCTCGCCGGATCCCGTCATTGACGGAAAGAGTCTGCCGTTCGCCGAGGCGGTCACAGTCGCTTCGTTCAGTCCGGACGCTGTGATCATTGTCGGCAGGGGATTCTGCGCCGTATTCAGCGAGGCGGAGAAAAACGGCAGGGTCAAATATCTCCTGACAGAGGATCACAAATGAATGACTTTCAGATCAGGGAAGAGAGAATCAGCGCCGGCGAGTATATTGAATTTCTGAAAAGATCAGATCTGGGATCGCAGTATCCGGCAGAAAGATTTGAAGAAAGGATCGGCAGGCTGGTTCAGAATGTGCCGCTCAGCCTGACAGCGAGAAACAATGACGGCCTGATCGTCGGCGTTCTGTTCGGCCTGACTGATTTTGCCTACTGGCTTTATATTACTGATCTTGGCGTTGACCGGGCATATGAACGGATGGGAATCGGGTCACTGCTGATCCGCCATGCCCATCTGGCAGCCGGCGGCGAAAAGGATATCATTGTCTATCTGACAGCGAGTGAAAATGCTGTCGGGTTCTACGAAAAACTCGGCATGGAAAAGGCGGATGATGTGATGGTGCTGAACCATATTGAGTGGACGCCTTTCACGGTTGTGTAATCAGAAAAAGGAATAATAATGACTGAATTCAATCTGAAAACAAAGACTGTTCTTCTCAACTGCGGCATTGAAATGCCGCTGACCGGCCTCGGGGTATACGCCCTGCATGGCGATACCTGCATTGCGTCGGTCAAAGAACATATCAGAAACGGCGGCCGCCTGATTGACACTGCCCATATGTACGGCAATGAGGAATACGCAGGGGAAGGGGTCCGCCAGGCCATCAGGGAATCCGGAATCCCGCGGGATGACATCTTTGTGATCACCAAACTGTATCCCAACCAGTATGGCAATCCCCGCAAAGCCATCGAACTGGCTTTTGAAAGACTGGGCCTTGAATATATCGACATGCTGATGCTGCATCATCCCGGCCATAACGACGCAAAGGTATACAGGGAAATGGAGAAATACATGGAAAAGGGAATGATCCGCTCCCTCGGTCTTTCCAACTGGTATATCAGGGAACTGAAATCATTCCTGCCGCAGGTCCGCATAAAGCCTTCTCTTGTGCAGAATGAAATACATCCGTATTATCAGGAAAATGATGTGGTGCCGTTCATCCAGGCGCAGGATATTGCTGTCCAGTGCTGGTACCCGCTCGGCGGCAGGGGTTATACGAAAAAAATGATTTCAGATCCTGTGCTGAAGGAAATCGCAGCAGCCCATGGCAAAACAGTATCCCAGGTGATTCTGCGCTGGGACCTGCAGCGGCAGATTGTTCCGGTGCCGGGTTCGTCCAGTCCTGTCCATATCAGGGAAAATCTGGACATTTATGATTTTGAGCTCAGTGAAGAGGAAATGAACCGGATCAGATCCCTTGACCGGAATGAAAAGCACGACTGGTACTGATATCCCAAGACAAAAAAAACGGTGCGTGAGAGCATCGTTTTCATTATGAACCGTTACTGCAGGATCAGATTCAGAAATCTTTCGGCAATCGGCGTAAAGACCTGTTTTTTCTTCCAGATCAGATAAAGAGCAGTTTCTGCCTTCGGCGCAAGCGGACGGAAACAGAGGCCGTCTGATTCTGAAGTGCTGATCAGATTTTCCAGGGTAAGAAGATATCCGAGGTGTTCCCTGACAAACAGCGAGGCGTTGTAGGAAAGCTGGAATGTGCCTTCCAGGCTCAGCGAACCGAAATCTTTTGACGCCCATCTGCGGATATCATTATTCCATCCCTGCGGTGAGCAGAACAGAGGAAGTCCTTTCAGATCCTGTGCTGAAACAGATTCTTTGTCTGCGAGTCTGTCACCCGCCGGCATGATCACACCCCATACATCTTTTTGCGGAAACGGAATGGATTCATATTTGCTGTGGTCAGGTTCCTCCGCCAGCACGGCGAAGTCCAGCAGTCCTTTTTCCAGTTTTTCAATGACCTGGCTGCTGTCGCCGCTGGTGATGTGATAATGCAGATTCGGATATTTTTCCTTCATGATCCTGATCTGTGCGGCAAGGTAGGAAATCTGCCATGATTCCGCCAGGCCGAGATACAGGTCGCCGCCGGTGATATCGTCCAGTGTCTGGAATTCCTGCTCTATTTTGTCAGCCATGGATATAAGATCTTCCGCCCTTTGTTTGAGCAGGATTCCTTCGTCGGTGAGACGGATGGAAAAACTGCTGCGGACAAAGAGCTTCTTTCCCAGTTCGGTTTCAAGCTGTTTCAGTGCTTTGGACAGGGTTGGCTGTGTGACATGCAGAATTTCAGCAGCGCGGGACATGTTTTCCTCTTTTGCCGCGGCGAGGAAATAACGAAGTGTGCGGATTTCCATAAAACCTCCATGATATTCCATATTGGAATAACATCATATTCATTATAACCATTAGCGCAGCTTAATAAAAAGGATTATGGTAAGAGTGGAAAAAGAAAAATCTTGTGAAGGAGGAGAATCTGATGGCATTTGCGAAAGATTTCTTATGGGGCGGCGCAACCGCTGCACTGCAGTATGAAGGCGGCTACCGCTCAGGCGGCAGAGGACTGGCGACATCCGACGCCATCACCGGCGGCGGCTATAAAAAACCGAGATACATGACATATAAGGATGCTGACGGCAATGTCGGCAGGGCCGCGATTGATTCGGCGATGACCGGTGCGATTCCGGCCGGCACAACCGGTTATATCATCCCGGATACCTTCTATCCGAGCCATGAAGCGACGGATTTCTATCATCATTACAGGGAAGACATCGCACTGTTTGCGGAAATGGGATTCAAATGCTTCCGCATGTCCGTTTCCTGGTCAAGAATCATTCCTGATGGATTAGGGGAAATCAACGAGGAAGGCCTGGCATTCTATGTCAGTGTCTTTGACGAACTCAATAAGTACAGCATCAAACCGCTTGTCACCATTGCCCATTTCGATATGCCGCTGTATCTGGCCGATCATTATGACGGCTGGGGCAGCCGTGAGACCATCGGTTTCTTCATGCGCTATGCCGAAACAATTCTGAGAAGATACAAAGGCAAGGTCAAACACTGGATCACATTCAACGAAATCAATGTCCTGACCGGCTGGGCGCAGATCGGCATCCATGAAAGCGATCCGCAGCATCTCTATCAGGCCCACCATCATATCTTCGTCGCCAGTGCGCTGGCTGTGAAACTGGCGCATGAAATTGATCCGGAGAACAAAGTCGGCATGATGGTCGCCTATACACCGAGCTATCCGATGACATGCAGGCCTGAAGACGTCATGGGAAACATCAATTTCAACAGGCAGAAAAATTTCTACATGGATGTGCAGGTCAACGGCTTTTATCCGAATTACTGGAAGAAGGAGCTGGAACGCCTGGGTGTCAGCATTCATATGGAAGAAAATGACCTTGAGACAATCAGGGAAGGTACTGTCGACTTCATCGCTTTCAGCAATTACAAGTCCACTGTTTTCACAACAGAAGAAAATGCCGAAAGAACGGAAGGCAACCAGTTCCT
>JAUNJW010000193.1:678-4527 GCA_030533035.1 Erysipelotrichaceae bacterium | reverse complement strand
TGAATCATAGGCATAGGCACCAAGCTTTCCCTTTTCAAAGCTGACGCCGGTCAGAACCGCTTTTCTGGCGCCTGTATCTGTCAGCTTGACAAGCAGGTCACGGATGTATGCCTCATCATATTCAGGCTGATACGGAATATCCAGCAGGAAGGAAGCTTCCGTCAGGTTGGGAACGATAATGTCCGCCTCAGCGCAGAGACTGTTCATTTCCTTCGCAAATTCAGGAGTGAATCCGGCATAGAGTTTTCCGTTGTCCGCCATGCAGGGATCGACCAGGCGGATACTGCCCTCGCCGAATTCTGCGAACAGCTTTTTGGCCAGATTGATCTGCTCAAAGGAACCCAGATAGCCTGTATATAAAGCCTCAAACCGGAAACCTTCTTTTTTCCAGTGGGCGAAAATTCCTTCAATTTCTTTTGTCAGGTCACAGAAGGTAAATCCCTGAAACATGGTATGGGTGGAAAGCACTGCGGTCGGAATGACAGCTGTTTCAATTCCCATGGCTGAAATCACCGGCAGCGCGACAGTCAGTGAGCATTTGCCGACACAGGAGATATCCTGCATAGTTGCGATCCGTTTCATAAAAAGAACCTCCGTTTTTCTTAGTATATGTCATTCTGGATATATAAATAGATCCAGTTCAAATTATTTTTATAAGGTCAGATATATCGATGACTCTTTGCGGAAAACAGAAAAAAATCCGGCATGCGCCGGATCTGAATCTTTATGAAATCAGCGGGACAACGAAATTCGCCCAGAACCATGACAGCGGCATGACCAGGACCATCGCCGGAATCATGTCGGCGGTCGGGAACGCCTTGAGCTGCATGATCCTGAAACCGGTGGCGAGCATGAGGAAGCCGCCGCAGGCCTTGAAGTCGTTGATCATCGCCGGCGTTGTCAGCGGGAAGATCACCCCTGCCAGCAGATACAGCAGGATCATGATTACAAACTGGGGAATGCCGACCAGGGAAACGGATTTGCCAAGCGAGCAGGCAAAGATCATGGCCGTGAAGAAATCCAGGAAGGACTTGGCGATCAGGATCGAGTGGTCGCCGCTCATGCCTGAGACAAGAGCTCCGTAAATGCCGGTGCCGGACGCGCAGAAAAGAACGATGACGGTGATCAGGTCCTGGGCCCTTTCAGCGTCGGCGCCGATCATCTTCATCATCATGCCCGCGCCTTTGTTGATGGCTTCACCCAGGTGAATCACCATGCCCAGCAGCAGGCCCAGGATCAGGGCCAGGATGACGGCAGGCATATTCACCATCAATACAATGCTGGCGATGCCCATTCCCATGGATGCGGCGCCGAATAACATGGTCAGGTTTGTCCGGTAGTTTTCCGGCAGCCTGTCCTGCAGGGCGGCTCCGATCAGTCCGCCGGCGATGACTGAAAGCACATTGGCAATGATCCCTATTGGCATAAATGATTCCTCCGTTTCAGATATCTTAACATTCAGAAAGGCGCTCACATAAGAAAAAACAGCATTTCCAAAGCAGATGAATTATCATAAGAATATGGAACTGCCCGAAAAATATAAACAGGAAATGGCCGCCCTTCTCAAAGAGGATCTGGATGATTATCTGAAGGCGATGGAACAGAAGTCTTTTTCCTGCATCCGCGTCAACACGCTGAAAATCAGCGTGGAGGAGTTTTTGAAGATCTCCCCGTTTGAACTGACCCCGGTCCCCTGGTGCAGCGAAGGCTTCTATGTCAGCAGTGAGGAGAGGCCCGGCACGCATCCGTATTACTACGCGGGGCTCTACTATATCCAGGAGCCCAGCGCGATGGCGCCGGCCGCGGTCCTCGACATTGAAGAAGGAGACATTGTTCTTGACACCTGTGCCGCCCCCGGCGGCAAAAGCACTGCCCTGGCGGCGAAGCTGAACGGTACCGGACTGATCGTTTCCAACGACATCTCCGCCTCCCGCCAGAATGCGACCGTGAAAAACATGGAGCGCTTCGGCTGTGACAACAGCTATGTAATCGCGGAAGATCTGAACAGGCTCAAAGACAGATTTCCTGCCTTCTTTGACAAAATCCTTGTCGACGCCCCCTGCTCGGGCGAAGGGATGTTCCGGAAAGAACCTTCCCTGATCACCTCCTGGCTGGAAAAGGACAGTTCGTTCTATGCCCCGCTGCAGAAAGAAATCCTGAAAAACGCCTGGACGATGTTAAAGCCGGGCGGAAAGCTTGTCTATTCCACCTGCACGTTTGCCGCCAAAGAGGATGAAGCTGTCATTGAAGATCTGATGAACAGCTTTGATGATGTGCTTCTGGAGCCTTCCCCTCTTTCCTGCCATTTTGAAAAAGGCGCAAAAGAAGGCTTTGAGGCCTGCATGCGTTTATATCCCCATAAGCTGGATGGCGAAGGACACTTCGTGGCCCTGCTCAGAAAAAAAGGAATGGCCGAAAAAAAGACTGCATCCGTCAGCGTGAAAACGGTCAGGCATGCCGGCTTTGAGGAATTCATGAAGCTGATCAGGGATGAGAGAAACAGCTCTTATGAAATGATCGGCGACAGAATCTTCCGTCTGCCGGACATTCCCTTTGACACACATGGCATCCGTACACTAAGAAGCGGCCTGTTGATGGGAACTGTGAAAAAAGACAGATTCGAACCGTCTGCCGCCCTGGCGCTTTCCCTCAAAGCGGAACAGTTCACAAATGTGCTGAATCTCGCGGCGGATGACATCAGATGTGAAAAATATCTGCGCGGGGAGACAATCCGCGATGAAAACACAAAGGACGGCTGGGTGCTTGTCTGCACGGACGGACAGCCGCTCGGCTTCGGGAAATGTTCCTCGCACTCAATCAAAAACAAACTGGAAAAAGGATACCGGAAACTATAGGAGGCACTGAAATGTTAAATCTGGATGAGAAAACAAAGAAGTACGCTTACGCTGCGGCATTCGCCCTGGTCGCCCTGCTCTCCGTCACACTCGGTGTGAAACTCTTTACCGCTTCCACCCTGACAACAGGAACAGTCACCTATCTTGACTCCAAGAAAACAACCGTTCTTGAGCTGACCGCGGCAGCCACAACCTCCTCGGCGGCGATCACGATGATTCCCGGCGACATCGGCACCCCGATCGCTGACAAGCTGGCGGATCTTTCCGGCTATACGCTGATCGTTTTATGCGCGATTTTCCTCGAGAAGTATCTGGTCACAATCATCGGCAGGGTCGCCTTCGGCTGGCTCATTCCCGTCTCCGCTGTATTATGGATTGCCGGCAGTTTCATCACCCGGTTTGAATATCTGAAGCGCACCGCCTGGAAGATCATCGCATTCTCACTGATCCTGAGCTTTTCGATTCCGGCCAGCGTCTGGGTTTCCCGGACAATCGAAAGCACCTATGAAACCTCGATCCAGGAAACCATTGACAGCGCCACCCAGAGCGCCGAGGAAATCCAGAACAACGCTGAAAACCAGAATCTCTGGGACCGTTTCATCTCCACCATTGAGGGCGGCGTGAATACCGTTACCCAGCGTTTCGAAGGCATCCTCAACAACTTCATCGAGGCTGTGGCCGTCCTGATCGTCACCGCCTGCGTCATTCCGATCCTTGTGCTGATCTTCATGTTCTGGGTGATCAAGATGGTCTTCCGGATTGACGTGCCGCTGCCGCGGAACCTGCGCCTGGCGCTGAACCGGGGCAATGCGCCTGATCAGTCATAATCATTCACAGACGTCCCTGCGGCGTCTGTTTTTCATGCGGAAAGAGAAAAGAGGAAATCATATGAACGTATTTGAAACAATCATGACAAGAAGAAGCACCCGTAGATTCAAAGAGGATCCTGTTTCAGAAGAGATCCTTGAAAAGATTGCGGAAGCCGGCAGATACG
>JAUNJW010000193.1:0-668 GCA_030533035.1 Erysipelotrichaceae bacterium | reverse complement strand
ACCAGGTTTTTCATCATTACCGACCGTACTGTTCTGAATCAGCTGGCACAAATCGCCGAACGGGCGTTTGCGGCCATGGAAATCCATGAAGGCATGTACAGGTCGCTGGTCTCTTCCATCACGCAGTCGAAAAAAGGCGGCTACCGGTTCCACTATGACTGCCCTGCTCTGATCGTTCTGGCCAATAAAAAGGACTATGGAAACAACATCGCCGACTGTGCCTGCGCCATGGAAAACATGATGATTTATGCCAATTCGGTTGATCTTGGCACATGCTGGATCAACCAGCTGAAATGGCTGAACGAAAATGAAGAAATCCTGTCATTGTTCAGATCCTTCGGAATGGAAGAGGATGAACGGATTTACGCTTCCCTGGCCGTGGGATACGCGGACACGGCAGACGGAAAGCCGGTACGGACGCCGTTAACAAGAAAAGGCAACCCGGTGCACCGGATTGCCTGAAATGATTCATTTGCCGAAACTGCGGACTCAGTCAGTGAATTCCTGTAAGTTTTCCCAGTCGATGGCTTCGCCCCTGCGGAAGTATTCATGATCATACTCCCCGATTTCCCTGATCACCCGGCAGGGAACGCCGAAGGCGAGAACATTGTCAGGGATATCCTTTGTGACAACCGAACCGGCGCCGATTACTGTGTTTTTGCCGATGG
>JAUNJW010000192.1:2486-4541 GCA_030533035.1 Erysipelotrichaceae bacterium | reverse complement strand
CAAAAACCCTGATTTTTTCTGTGAATTCTCCGATGTTCCCTTTAAAAAAACCTCTGAGTGATCAGAGGTTGTTAGCATCGTCCTGTTTTTCACGAACTTCTTCTGTTTCCGGCTCAGGAATCAGGCGGTCGGTTTTCTCTTCCGTCAGCACGATCTTCCTGAGATCCGCCTCAATCCGGATCAGGATCATCTGCAGCTGCTGCAGCTGTTCGGTACTCAGATGGACACCCTTCTTAGCGATGTCCTCCTCCACCCTTTTGAACACCCAGCGGGGAATTGTCTTCACCACGGCGGCGGTGATCCACATCAGGGTCTGGAAGGTCAGGTTGACAAACAGGACCTTCTTCTGCCAGTTGAGGATCTGGTCCGCCATGTCGATATACTGCACAATTCCCTTCAGGTCAAATTTCTCGAACACATTGTTGAGCAGGACCTTCACTTCCGGATTTGCCTGTTCATAGCGGATCACATAGGCAGTAAAGTAGGCGATCGCCGTGCGCTGGCTTTCCTCGCGGGCCAGCTCAATGAAAACATGCGCCACCTCGTCGGCGTTCATGGTTCGGTCCACGGAAAGAATAGCGTTGAGAACGGCATACATGGTTTTCAGGGAAGCGGTTCTGCTCTGATCATCCATCGAGCGCAGATAGGAATTGCAGAATTCATCGAACGCCTTCATCTCCGGCGGCCTGCCGTTCAGGTCGATGTCGAGGTGGATGTTCCCCTCCTCGTCGAAGCGCATGAACGTATTGGAAAGATGGTTTTCCGTAAAGCCGCCGCTGCCGTAGTTGGCGCCGAAGTAATAGGTCTCTTCGCCGATGTCATTGAGCAGCAGGCTGACATAGTCGTAATTGACGATGTGATTGTGGATTTTGTGGCGGCGCTTCGCGATCAGGGCCGCGTACTTGTCAAAGAATTTGTCCGAGAAGCCTTCGCCGTTGAACGACTCGCAGTGGTCCGCCCGGCCGTCGAGGATCATGATGTACTTGGCTTTATTGCCGCCTTTGGAGTGGCCGGTCAGGGTAACCTCGCGGCGGTTCAGATGATATTTGTTGTAAACCTTTTTATACCACTTCAGAGCCTGCAGCTGGTGCAGGGAATCGGCCAGGTTGGCGCTGTAAAAGTTGTCCCGCCACTGGGCCGAGCCGGCGACGATCTCAGTCCCCTCGAAGACAACCGCGGCGTCCCTTGTCGAGGCGCTGTAAAAGACGGCGCTGCGGCAGGCGCCCCCGCGCGGGGTCAGGTCGGTATAGACGGTGACGATCTTCATGTTCATCAGAAAAGGATCGGAACGGATCGCCTTCACAATGTCGCGCCATTCCTGCGCGGTGGTCATCGGCGGATGCTCGGGATCGGGATCCTCCCAGCCGGAAAGGTCGAGGGCACTGATATAATCCCCGATCCTCCTGCCGGTGAAATCGGCAAGATTGCCGAACGGGCCGTCGGACTCGCGCATGTACATCAGATTGTTCAGCAGAAGATTCTGCATGACCGTCAGACTCATGCGCCACCGCCTGAAGAGCTTTCCTCACTGATCCGGAAATCATCCGTCTGTTCAAGGTCTTCGTATTTATCTTCCTTTTCTTCAAAGACCCACTGCTGTGAAACTCTGTAAACCGAATATGAGCCGAAGAATTCCTGCTCCTTCAGCTTCTCTTTCAGTTCTGCGGAAACCGTATCTGTTCCCGTCACAAACAGATCCGTATGGCGGCGGATCCGGGGCCGGAAGGCGTTGATTCTGCGGATCGAGGAATCCCCGTCGATCGCTTCCGGAACCATGGACAGAAATGATGTATAAACCTTCTTCAGTCCGTTCAGACCGGCAAGTATTTCTGCCAGAGCCCCGTCATAGCGCTCCCTGATCAATGGCCCGTAAAGATCATCCTGGCAGACGTCGCTGTCCCCCTGGCGGCGCAGCACAGCCCGGTGCAGCAGAGAGCTGCCCTGCACGCTGCAGATCAGGACGCCCTTCTCTTATATTCTTAGTATGGGTTAGATGTTTTTATACTCCAGGTTGTGTTCGGGATTTTTTGTTTAAAGTTTTTGAATTATATGAAT
>JAUNJW010000192.1:0-2476 GCA_030533035.1 Erysipelotrichaceae bacterium | reverse complement strand
CGGTTCGCAGTATTTATACAGCAGCTGCACGTCGGGATACTTTCTTTCAAGATAGCGCATGATCTGCCGCAGCTGGCGCAGGGCTTCGGCCTGGTACGCGAAAAGACCGCCGTCATCCGCGCCGCCGCGGGCTTCGAGGACATTGGCCAGCAGTTTCTTTTCCAGATCGCTCATGTATTCCATATGATTTCTCCATCCGGCATCTGCCGCTTACAGTTTCATTATACAGGCTGCAGCAGCTCACGCATCACTGCCATGCAGGAAAAAAGCCGGCAGGATGCCGGCGTGATCAGAATCAAATATGATCGGAAGGTTTATTGTCAGAGAAGCTCCACGGCTTTTTTCTCAACGGCAAGAGCCTTTTTGTATCTGGTCAGGAAAATGTTGAATCCTGCCGTGTCCGCGGCGTCAGCCATGACTGTGGATGACTTCGCGTCTTTGAACACCTTATTGTCCAGATAGTCAGCCAGGGATTCACCTTTGTCTTTGAAGATCATGTAGGCTGCCAGCAGTGCCATGCCGTAGGGACCGCCCTCGCCCGCGGTTTCCATCACCGAGACAGGCGCATTGACGGCAGCCGACAGCATTCTCTGGCCGACTTCAGGCGTTTTGAAGAAGCCGCCGTGGCCATAGAGCCGCTCAATCGGCACATGTTCAGTTTCCCTAAGAAGATCGAGGCCGATCTTCAGGGTCGCCAGGGAGGAGAACAGGTGCGTCCTCATGAAATTGGCAAGGGTGAATTTTGAGTGCGGCGTCCTGACAAAAAGCGGTCTTCCCTCATCCAGGCCGGCAATATGCTCGCCGGAGAAGAAATTATACGATAACAGTCCGCCGCCGTCAGGATCTCCCTTCAGCGCTTCACGGAACAGGCCGGTAAAGAGATCGTTCCTGCTGACCTCAAAACCCATCAGCTGTGAGAATTCACCGAAGAGGCTGACCCAGGCGTTGATATCCGAGGTGCAGTTGTTGCAGTGAACCATTGCGACCGGAAGCCCGTCGGGTGTTGTCACCATGTCAATCTCGGGGTGAACGCCAAGCTTCTGATCGGTCACGATCATCGCGAAATCACTGGTTCCGGCGCTGACATTGCCGGTCCGCACACGGACGGAATCCGTGGCTGCCATGCCGGTTCCGGCGTCGCCCTCACAGGGGGCCAGCGAAATCCCGGCCTTCAGGTTTCCGGAAGGATCCAGGAAGCGCGCGCCTTCTTCGCTCAGGGTTCCGGCATTCTCCCCTGCCGTCAGCACAGCCGGCAGGATGGCCCGCAGATCAATGCCGGTCAGAGCCCGGAACTTCTGGATCATCTCTTCGTTATAATCCAGTTTTTCGCTGTCGATCGGAAACATGCCGCTGGCCTCGCCGATGCCCATGACATGCCGGCCGCTCAGCCGGTAATGAATATAGCCGGCCAGGGTTGTCAGATACGCAATATCCTTGACATGTTCTTCCTGGTTCAGGATTGCCTGGTACAGATGGGCGATGCTCCAGCGCTGGGGAATATTGAAGCCGAACAGCTCTGTCAGTTCCGCCGCCGCGGCGCCTGTCATCGTATTGCGCCAGGTGCGGAATTCAGCCAGCTGCTTTCCGTTCTTGTCAAACGGGAGATAGCCGTGCATCATGCCGCTGACGCCGATCGCTCCGGTTTCCGTCAGTTCAGTCTGATACTTCTCACGGACGTCCCTTCTGAGATCCTCATAGCATGCCTGCAGGCCGCTGTGAACCTGTTCGAGGGAATAGGTCCAGACGCCGTCAACCAGTCTGTTTTCCCATTCGTGGCTGCCGGAGGCGAGCGGAATATGATTCTCATCAATCAGTACGGCTTTGATCCTTGTTGAACCCAGCTCAATGCCGAGTACGGTTTTTGAAAGGTCCATCATCCCTCCTTATTTCAGCTTCCAGATCAGGTCTTTCACCAGCAGGTCGTTTTCCAGCTGCTCAACAGTTGTGTCTTTTGTAATATGGACAAATTCAATATCCATGATTTTTGCCCAGTCCCTCAGCATGTCCGCCGTGACGTCATAGCTGAAGACGGTATGGTGGGCGCCGCCGGCTGTGATCCAGCATTCAAGGCCGGTTTCAAGATCCGGCATGGCTCTCCACATGACGCGGGCCACCGGCAGGTTGGGCATCGGCATGATCGGCTTGACCGCCTCAACGTCCTGGACAATCAGGCGGAATCTGCCGCCCATGTCAATCAGCGAAGCGACAAGCGCGGGCCCTGCCTTGCCTTCAAATACAAGGCGGGCGGGATCTTTTTCATTCATCCCGATTCCGAGATGGTGTGTCTCAATGCGGGGTTTGTCAGCCGCAAGCGACGGACAGACTTCCAGCATATGGGCGCCCAGTGAATATTCACTGCCTTCCACAAGGTGGTAAGTATAGTCTTCCATGAAGGCGGACGCGCCGTTTTCATTTTCACCCATCGCTTTAAGGACTGCGGTCAGGGCCGCGACTTTCCAGTCGCCCTCGCCGCCAT
>JAUNJW010000191.1 GCA_030533035.1 Erysipelotrichaceae bacterium | reverse complement strand
CAAAACTCGTCCAGAAGGCCAGCCTCCAGGACAAGTAATCATCCGATAAAACCAAAAAGAAAGGCCATGCTCATCCGCATGGTCTTTTTTTGGATTGGTGCATTTCTCATTCGGATTGATCAAGAGAGCTGAGATACTCAGCGGTATCTCTGTAAAGCCCGTCGCGGGTATTGCGGAACATGTGGTCTGCTTCCTCATAGACGAGCGCCAGGGAACGCTCATCGCTTCTGACTTCTGTGAGCTTCTGTCCGGTTTCAAAGGGGACTGTGGCGTCCAGCTTGCCGTTGACGGCAAGCAGGGGCGCTTTTCCTTTGGCGCTGAGGGCGGGAAGGTCCAGATTCTCCACTTCCTCAAACCATTCAAGCGGCAGATAGATCGGATAATCCTTCCAGTCCAGTTCCATCCGGTAATATCCGTCAGTCCGTGCCTGTTCCAGCTGTTCCGGCGTATAGAGAACCGTAAGATCCGCCGCGCCTGCCCAGGTTACAGCACCGTCATACATTCCGGCATTTTCGGCTTCGTTCATAATGGCGATGGTGCCGCCCATCGAATGGCCGAGAATGTATATGTGCCTGATCCCGGGATGTGTCTGCCTCAGCCATTTAAGCGACTTTGTTGTGTCTTTTGATCCTTCCGCAAGGGTATACTGTGTGAAGCCGTCATCCCCGATCTGCCTGACAGCCCGCATGTCGAAGCGGAAGGAAGCCATTTTGCATTCATCTTTCAGGACTTCAGCAAAGTCCCTGAACATTCCGCCGACCTGGCGGTCAGCACCATAGCCGTGCAGCAGAAGCACAGCGCTGTCATATTCTCCGTCCGGCGCGGTGTAAGTGCCGTAAATTTTATGGTCACCGGCTTCAATTGTGATCTCCTCATCTTCTCCCGTTCCGGTTTCGGCGGGCTGTTCAGTTTCCGGGGGCTGTTCTGTTTCTGCTGGTACACTTTCAGAAGGCGCAGACGGCTGCGCGCAGCCTGTCATCACCGCCATGGCGATCACAGCCGGGAGGAAAATCCGCAATTTCATAAAAAGGCCTCCATTCGTCAAAAGTATATGACATATTGCCGCAGGCCGTGAAAAAAACAGATCATTGCGATCTGCTTATTTCAGAAGTGAAGTGTAAACTGCCCTGAGCTGGGCGCCGATTTCGTCAATCGATCTTTCCTTGGCGACAAGGTAGCCCTGTTCATCGGTTCTCGGCAGGCTGCCGTCGAGAACACGGCGCAGGATTGTCTCAAACTCTTTGTTGTTATGGCCGAGGTAGCAGTTCTTGCCGTTGACCGCGAAGGCGTCATAGGCGCCGATATCGCGGATGACTGCGGTCTGTTTTGAGGCAAGCGCCTCCAGGACAACGATTCCCTCGTTTTCCTCATAGGAGGGGAAGAAGAAGGCGTCAGCGCCGGCGAAGGCGCCTTTCATCAGATTGCCGGTAATGTAGCCGGGGAAAATGACATTGTCAGAGCAGTGGTCGATCGCGTTGAGGATCTTGCCCGGCAGCAGCAGTCTTGAGATATCTCCGAACCAGATGAATCTGACGTCCGGCATGTTTCTGGCAACTTCAAGGAAATCCAGGATGCCCTTGCGTTCGAACAGAAGGCCGACGCCGATCACCACTTTTTCGGCGGGTTTGATGCCGAAGTATTCACGGAAGGCAGAAATGTTGGAAGGCTT
Source organism: Erysipelotrichaceae bacterium (assembly GCA_030533035.1). GTDB lineage: Bacteria > Bacillota_I > Bacilli_A > Erysipelotrichales > Erysipelotrichaceae > Bulleidia. The sequence continues at coordinate 2,884 of JAUNJW010000191.1, read as the reverse complement.
GACCTCATAGGCGTCCAGGTCGATTCCGTTGGAAATCGCGTAAATCGGCAGCCTGAGTCCGTAGCTTTCCAAAAGACGCTTGGAATACGGGGTGGGGGTGATCAGGACATCTGCTGAATTGTACAGATGCACAAGTCTGTATTTGACAAAGGGAGCCAGGACATTGGACAGCCTGAAGCTGTTCATGAAGTCCTCCTTTGTGGAGTGGGCATGGTAGATAACCGGCTTGCCGAGCTGGCGCGCCTTGCGGACGACAAAACCGCTGTTGACTCCGTAGGTGTTGATATGGAGTATATCGTAATCAGTTGAGCGCGGATCGGTTGTATACTCAATGCCGGCAGAAGCCAGAGCCCGTTTCTGGTGTTCAAATGCGCGGCCGACGCCGGATTTGCGGATCAGCTGTTCGTCTTCGAAATAGAGAAGTACTTTCATAAATTCCTCTTTACTCAATACTTTCTGCACAGCAGCGGCATGGCCAAAAAAAATACATCGCTGTGCCTGTCTATTCTACCATAATGATGGATAAAGTGAACCTGTCTTAAGAAAGTCTGAAAAAAGATATTAAATCCGGGTTAAGAAACGGTTATGCCGGTTTAAGGCCGCGGCAGTCAGGCCTTATGAGATTGAGAAGACTCTGATTCATTGGTATAATCTGTGTATGTGGAACAAAGTTAAGAAGCTGTTCTCCAGCACGGCTTTCAACATATTTCTGATCTTCTCCCTGGCAGGTCTGGTCATGTGGCTGACCCTGCGCAAGGATGGCGACCAGGTATTCGCGATTCTGAAAAACGTCAGTATACCGGCAGTACTGGGACTGCTCGCACTGATGATTTTTGAGCGTCTCGTGCTGGGCTGGACACTGAAGCTGGAATGCAATCAGACTTATCCCAGGTATACCCTCAAACAGGGCTTTATCAACGCCTACACAGCCGGTCTTTTCTGCAATATCACACCGGGCGCCAGCGGCGGCCAGGTGGCCCAGGGCTACATTTTCCGCAAGCAGGGCATCCCGGTGCACAGCTCCGTCGGCATTCTCTGGCTGGACTTCATTGTCTACCAGACAACAATGACAATCTTCGTGCTTCTTCTTCTGCTGCTGAGGTTCAGCTACTTCTATTCAAACTTCTCCAGGTTCTTCCTGATCGTCATTGCCGGCTTCGCGGTCAGCGCCGGCATCATCTTCTTCCTTTATCTGCTGGCCAACTCGCCGAAGTTCTATACATGGCTGACGACGAAGGGAATCATGATCGCCCATAAGCTCCATATCATCAAGGACGTCAAAAAGTCCCTGGCTGACCTGGACAAGGCGCTCTATGAATTCTCCAAGGAAATCGTCGTCTTAAGAAACCACAAGAAAATGATTGTCGGCCTGGCGGCAGGCGATCTGGTAAGGCTGCTGATCTATTACAGCATTCCTTACTTCTGCGCCATCGCCCTGAAGATTGAAGTTCATCCTTCCCAGCTGCTGGATATCATCGCGCTTTCCAGCTACGTGGCAATGATCAATGCCTTCCTGCCGATGCCGGGCAGCGCCGGCGGCACGGAAGCCACCTTTATCCTGATGTTTTCAACCATCTTCAGCCGCGCTGACGCCGCGTCGATCATGATTCTCTGGCGGCTTGTCACGTTCTATCAGACACTCGTCGTCGGCTCCTTTGTGTTCATGTGGGGCAAGATGCAGAAGGATGTGCCGCTTGATGCTGAAAAAGAACTGCCGCGTACCTACGCGAGCGAGACACTGCAGGAGGAACTTGAGTCAATATGAGAATAGGATTGTTTACTGATACATACCCGCCTGAGATCAACGGCGTCGCCAACAGCACATATATCGTATTCCAGGAGATGTTAAAGCACGGCCATGAGGTCTATGTGGTCACCACCAGAACCGGGATCTTCCGGGCTGTCTGGGATGAGGACGGCAGGGTACTGCGTCTGGCCGGCATTGAGCTGAAATTCCTCTACGGCTACCAGATGTCTTCGTTCATTCATCCTTTTGCGATTGAGGAGATCAGAAAGCTCCACCTTGACCTGATCCACACCCAGACGGAATTCGGCATCGGCATCTTCGCCCGCAAATGCGCGAGGGAATTCCGCATCCCGCTTGTCATGACCTATCACACCACGTATGAGGATTATACGCATTACTTCAATTTCATTCATTCCGAACGGCTGGATCATGAAATGAAGGAAAGGGTGGCGGATGTGACCAAGCTTTATGCCGACGCTTCGATGGAGGTCATTGTGCCGAGCGAAAAAACAAAGGAATCACTGCTGAGCTATCAGATTTATAAAAAAATCAACGTTATCCCGACCGGTCTCATGCTTGACCGGTTTTCACCGGAGCACGGAACACCTGAAAGAAAGGCCGAAATCCGTCAGCAGGCCGGCTTCAGCGATGACGACCGGGTTGTCATCTATGTCGGCAGAATCGCCGAAGAAAAGGCGCTTGATATTGTCATCAGAGGCTTTGCGCAGGCAATTCAGAACGGCACGGATGTCAAACTTCTGATTGTCGGCGGCGGTCCCGATCTGGACAGGCTCAAAGAATTTGCGGCAGATCTCAATCTAAGCGGATCCGTCAGCTTCACCGGGCCGATCGAGTCGGCAAAGGTGCCCGATTATTACCGGGCCGCCGACGCCTTTATTTCCGCCTCGCTTTCCGAGACGCAGGGCATGACATTCATCGAGGCCCTGGCCAGCGGCCTGCCGCTGTTCGCCCGCCGCGACGAAGTTCTCAGCGATCTTCTGATTGACGGCAGAACCGGCTGGTATTTTGATGATGAGCAGACACTGGCGGCGGTGCTGAAGGTATTCTGCGAAACGGATGATGAACAGCTCAAGGAGATGTCACAGGCATGTGTGAAACAGGCGTCCCCGTACAGTT
>JAUNJW010000190.1 GCA_030533035.1 Erysipelotrichaceae bacterium | reverse complement strand
TGATACTGCGCAAGATCAAGCTTCAGGGAGGAAGACACCGTCTTCATCGCCTTGGTCTGGGCATTGGATCCGACACGCGATACGGAAAGACCGGAGTCTACGGCCGGACGCACACCGCTGGCAAACAGGTCTGTCTGCAAGAAGATCTGTCCGTCAGTGATCGAAATGACATTGGTCGGAATATAAGCTGAGATATCGCCGGCCTGGGTTTCGATGATCGGAAGTGCAGTCAGTGAACCGCCGCCGAGTTCATCTGAGAGCTTCGCAGCTCTTTCGAGCAGTCTGCTGTGCAGATAGAAGACATCGCCCGGATAAGCTTCTCTTCCCGGAGGCCTTCTTAACAGCAGTGACATTGTACGGTAGGCAACCGCGTGCTTGGAAAGATCATCGTAAACGATCAGGACATCCTTGCCCTGTTCCATCCATTCTTCACCCATGGCGCAGCCGGCGTACGGTGCGATGTACTGCAGCGGCGCGGATTCAGAAGCACCCGCGTTGATGACGGTTGTATATTCCATGGCTTCGTTTTCACGCAGCTTCTGGACAAGACGGGCAACGGTGCTTTCCTTCTGGCCGATGGCGACATAGATACAGTTAACATTCTTGCCCTTCTGATTGATGATTGCGTCAATCGCGATGGCTGTCTTGCCTGTTTCACGGTCGCCGATGATCAGCTCACGCTGGCCTTTTCCGATCGGAATCATGGAGTCGATAATCTTGAGACCGGTCATTAACGGCTGGAAGACCGACTTTCTTGTCATGACACCCGGAGCGACACGTTCGATGGCACGGGTCTTTGTGGAAAAAATCTCACCCTTGCCGTCGATCGGCTGACCGAGCGCATTGATAACACGGCCGAGCATGGCGTCGCCGACCGGCACTTCGATAATTCTTCCTGTGCGGCGCACCTCGTCACCTTCTCTGATCTCAGAGTCGTTTCCGAGCAGTACCACACCGATGTGGTCTTCCTCCAGGTTCATGACCATACCCATGACACCGTGGGGGAATTCTAACAATTCGGATGACATTGCCTTGTCAATTCCCTGCACCATGGCAATTCCATCGCCGACAGAGATGACATATCCGACATCATCGGAATGAATCTTCTGATCATAGTTCTTGATCTGGTTTTTGATCAGGGCACTGATTTCTTCCGGTCTAATCTGGCTCATGCCTGTCCTCCTTTCAGTAACGCTTCCTTCATGGCTTCAATTTTTGTTTTCATGGTGACGTCAGTCACGTTGCTGCCGACAGTGACTTTGATGCCCGCAATCAGATCAGGATTGATCTTTGTCCTGAGACTGATTGTTCTGCCGGTTTTCTTCTCAAGTGCTTTTCTGATTCTTTCAAGGTCTTCGGCCTTCAGTTCGCGGGCGGATTCAACAAGCGCTGTCGCCACACCCAGCTCATCATCGGCCAGACGGACAAATTCAGAGAATATTTCCCGGAAATAATAGATCCGTCCCTTGTCGATCAGAAGCTTGATCAGATTGATTGTGTCGGTATCGGCCGCATCGGCAAAGACACCGGCAATCAGGTTTTTCTTTTCGTCTTTAGTGATTTTGACCGCTCTGAGAAATACTTCGAGCTCAGGGTTTTCATCAATTGCCCTGAGAATCAGTCCTGCCTGCTCTTTCTTTTCTCTGACGGTCCCGGTCTCTCTTGCAAGTTCAAAGAGCCCCTGCGCATAGCGCTCAGCGACCTCATTCGTCATAGCTGCCCGCTTCCTTTACAAAAGCGTCAATCGCATCACGGTCAAGTTCTTCGGGCTTCTGCTCACCAAGCAGCTTTCCGGCGGCTGTGAGGGCGACCTCGACCATTTCCCGCTTCATGTCATCATACATAGCCTGACGTTCCGCTTCGATCTGGTCATGCGCCTTCTTCCGCGCCGCAACGGCTTCCCTGTCTGCCTGGGCAAGGATACCGGCCTTTTCTTCTTTTGCCTGCTTCACAGCTGCGCTGACAATCTGTTCAGCCTTGTCAGAGGCTTCGTTAAGCTGATCAAGCGCCTTCTGACGGTCCGCAAAAGCATCCTGTTTCGCCTTCTCGCTTTCGTTCAGATCGGACTGCATCTTTTCCGAACGGGCATCAAGAAACTTTCTGACCGAAGGCCAGAGGAATTTCTTCGCGAGTAAAAACAGGACCAGTGTACTGCACAGCTGTACAATCATGGTCAGCGGATTGGGAATCAGCTGTCCAATGATGTCAACTTCAATCATTCCGAATCTCCCGTATTAATATACGAAGATCAGCAGGATGGCAACGAGCAGTCCGTAAATGGCACAGGTTTCTGAAAGCGCGATACCAAGAATCATTGTGGAACGGATCTTGGATTCTGCTTCCGGGTTCTTTCCGATGGCATCGCAGGCATGTGCGGCAACAGTACCTTCACCAAAACCTGTCATGAAACCAGTGAGAACAGCGATACCTGCTCCGATTGCGATTAAACCTCTCTCCATAATTTTTATCCTCCAGTTTTATTTTTTGACCTCATCCGGCATATCGTTGCCGATGAGTACCATGGTGAGTGTGACAAATACGAGTGTCTGAATGAATCCTGCAAACAGATCAAAATATGCGTGCAGGATCGGGGTGATAATCGGTGCCATGAAGTTGAATACATTTCCTTTGGCGCCGACAAGTCCGGCAAGAGCGTTGGACAGAATCTGCGATCCGCTGTAAACCAGCTGCATCATAATTCCGCCGCATGTGATATTTCCGAAAAGACGCAGGGCCATGGAACACATGGTTGAGAACTTTCCGATAATATTCATCGGCAGCATCACCGGCAGCGGTTCAATGAAGCTGTGCAGGTAGGCACCGAGGCCTCCGTATTTCAGCTCCGTGATCTGAATCAGCACCCAGGTGATGAATGCGAGCAGCAGCGTTACGCTGAGATTTGCCGTCGGTGAACTCAGACCGAACAGACTGATGATATTGCTGAGAAATATATAGCTCCAGAGAACAAGGATGTAAGGTGTAAGCCTGTCAGCTGTTTTTGATCCGACATTCGATTTGACGGCATTGAATACCGTCTGAACACCGAGAATAACAAGTCTTACAATCCCCTTCGGCTCGGCCAGAGGGTCAGCCTTATCAACCTTTTTCGAAACCAGTATGATTCCGATTCCCAGGATAATCGTCAGCAGTATAATCACATATACATCCGACTGAACTGTCAATCTGATCACTCTCCTTTCCCGTTGATCAGTGTGTCAACCGTTACTGTAATCTTGATCAGAAACAATCCGGCTGCGCATGAGAATATATTGAAGTAATTTGGCAGCTTCACACAGATCAGAAGTACGGCGACCATGATCATCCAGTTGATCATGAAGTGGGGCATTCCTGTTCCGGCCGCCGCCGATCCCTGGCTGAGAATGCCTGACCAGTAGCGCTCATTTCTTTTGTAATTCAGAGCTGCCGCTGCGCTGCCAAGCAGAAAGCCGAGACCGACCGGCAGGCTGATGAAAGCCGAACAGGCTCCGACTGCCGCCAGGATCATCGCCATAGTCCATGTCCGTTTCGTCATTTTGAATCCTTCTGAACACTTTTTATTAATTTTAAACTATATTTTCCTGTGATAACAGCGTGTTTCTTCCTACAGCTGTGAAAATTGACTTCTCAGGAAACATTTATTCGTTGGACGGCTCAAGGCAGTCAAGAATTTCCAGAATACGGTTGAGGTCTTCCGTATCGCTGTAGGAAATCGAAATGGATTTCTTTGATACGGTAACGCCGGTGGAAAGCTTTCTCTGCATTCTGTCTTCCAGGTCCCTGATCCAGGGATCTTTGACAGCCGTCTTTTTCTTCTGCGGCTTGACTTCCGTTCCGGCCAGATCATGAACATAAGCTTCGACCTCACGGACGGACATCTTTTTCTTCATGACCTGCATGGCCGCGTCATAGATCTGATCCTCATCCTTCAGGGAAAGAAGCGGTCTGACATGGCTCATCGTGAGCTTCTTTTCAACAACCAGTTTCTGCACTTCGGAAGGCAGCTTGAGCAGACGCATGATGTTTGCGCAGTACTCTCTTGACTTACCGACTCTTTCGGCCAGTTTCTCCTGGGTGTAACCCAGCTTTCTGACCAGGGAATCGTAGGCTGTCGCTTCTTCAATCGGATTGAGATCTTCACGCTGGACATTTTCCAGAATGGAGATTTCCATCATCTGCTCATCCGTGAATTCCACCGAGATGGCAGGTACTGTTGTCAGGCCGGCAATTTTGGCAGCCCGCAGTCTTCTTTCACCGGTGATCAGATCGTATCCGCGGACACTCTTTCTGACCAGCAGCGGCGTGAAGATCCCATGGGTGCGGATGGAATCAGCCAGCTCATTCAGGGCTTTCTGGTCGAATTCTTTTCTGGGCTGGTAGGGATTCGGCCTGATTTCATCGATCCTGATTTCTATTTCTTTTCTGCCCGGCGCTTCCGCGGCGTTGTTCTGGATATCATCCAGGAACTGATTGACGTCGGTTCCGAAGATGGAATCCAGACCTCTGCCGCCAAGGCCCGGTCTGTTTCTTTTTTCAGCCATTATCGCTTTCCTTTCTCATTCTGCGTGATGAC
>JAUNJW010000189.1 GCA_030533035.1 Erysipelotrichaceae bacterium | reverse complement strand
ATACAGCATCCCGGTTTATCAGCGGCTGCTGGAACTGCTGAAGCAGAAAGTGCCGAAGGATCAGGCCGTAAAGATCCTGCGGCGTGAGAAACTGATCTGAATGATATGAGTGAAGTCAGAATTGTCCTGGTATCAGACAACCACGGCGATCCGGAATCCCTGCGCTGGCTCAGAGAAACCTACGCTGATTATGATTATTTCGTCCACTGCGGCGATTCCATCATGTCCATCGATGAAATGGACGGTTTTATCTGTGTCTGCGGCAACAACGACTTCCAGTACGGCAGCGCTGTCCCTGACCAGCAGATCCTCGAAGCCGGCGGCCACAGGATCTATATCTGCCACGGCCATATGGATTTCATTTCCTATTACCATTACAGCACCATGGCGAAACGGGCTGCCGCGAAAAACTGCGATCTTGTCTTCTTCGGCCATGTCCATACCGTGCATGACGAAGTATGCGAAGGCGTCCGCCTGCTCAACCCGGGCTCCATTCTCCATAACCGGGACGGTTCGCCGCCTTCCTATATGCTCGTGCATCTGGACGGTCCCGATGTGAAAGTGCAGGTCATGGCATACGGATCATCAAAACCGCAGCCGGATACATGGCTGACAAAACTGATTCAATGGCTCTCAGGTCTCTGAAGAGCCTTTTTTCTTTTCAGCTTTATGTCTGCATATGTTAAATTGTATTCAGAGGTGAAGTATGAACACAAAGACAAAACGTATTATCTGGTGCTTCCTCGGAGTCATCATTATCGGCCTGGGCTGCGCGCTGTTCAAACAGTCCGCCTGCGGCAATGACGCCTTTACGGCACTCAATATCACCATTTCAGAAAAAACCGGCATTTCCCTCGGCACCGTGACTGTGCTGATGAACTGCATTTATCTGATCTTCCCGCTGATCTGGGGCAGAAAATACATCAATATCGGCACCATTCTCAACGGCGTCCTGCTGGGATACATTGTTGATTTCTTCTTTAAGCTGATCAACGGCGCGTTCGGCGATCCGTCATCGCTTGTCACCAGACTGTTATGGCTGGTGCCGGCAGTCATCGTCATCTCCCTGGGCATCTCCCTGTACCAGACGGCAGACCTCGGCGTCGGTCCGTATGACTATCTCGCCCTGGGCTTAAGGGATCATCTCCATTTCCCGTATTTCGCCTGCCGTATCTTCACGGATTCCTGCTGCGCGTTCGCAGCCTGGATCATGGGCGGCCTGATCGGCATCGGCACACTGCTCTGCGCGTTATGCCTGGGCCCGTTCACCCAGTTCTTCGACAAGGCGGTCTCCTTTAAAGTCATGCCGGAACAGGCAAAGTAACAAAGAAAGCATTTATGGAACATTCACCCTTTTTCGCGACCGTATCAAGAATGAAATACATCGACCGCTGGGCCCTGATGCGCAATTCCCGGGTTGAGAATCTCAGCGAGCATTCGCTGGAAGTGGCGATGATTGCCCATGCCCTGTGCCTGATCGGCAATATCCGCTACGGCATGCATCTCAACGCAGACAAGGCGGCGGTCATGGCGATGTACCATGACGCCCCGGAGATCATCACCGGCGATCTGCCCACCCCGGTCAAGTATTTCAACAAAGAAATTGAAAACGCCTATCACCAGGTTGAAAAAGTTGCCGCGGCAGAACTGCTGCAGCAGCTGCCGGAGGACCTCCGTGATGTGTATACGGATATTCTCAATGAAAATGATGAGGATCTGAAAACCGCCGTCAAAGCGGCTGACAAGCTTTCCGCCCTCATCAAATGCATGGAAGAGGAAAACGCCGGCAACCATGAGTTTACAACCGCGGCCGTTTCGACCAGAAAGTCACTGGAGGAAATGATTCCCTCCTTCGCGCCGTTAAAGGATTTTATGGAAACATTCATTCCGGATTACGGCCATACGCTTGATGAGCTGCTGGGAAGATAATGAACTGAAAGACTTAAGAACCGGCGGCTGTCACAGCTGCCGGCTGTTCATTTCAGAAAGAAGTCAGAAAGGAAATCAACTATGATTGTCAAAGCGGTTATGGTTCCCCACCCTCCCATTGCCCTGGCCGAAGTCGGCAGGGGTGAGGAAGTCAAAATCAGCGCCACCCTGAATGCGTTTAAAACCGCGATGAAGGAGATCGCGGATTCTCATCCCGATACCGTAATCGTTCTTTCACCGCACGCGGTTATGTACAGAGACTGGTTCAATGTGTCCTCCGGAAAGAAAGCGTCCGGCTCAATGGCCCGCTTCCATGCCGGCAGCGTGAAGTTTGAAAAGGAATATGACACGGAACTGACAGCCCTTCTGGACCGCATGTTTGAGCAGGACGGTTTTTCAGCGGGCATGGAATATGACCGTGACAAGTCCCTCGATCACGGCACCATGGTGCCGCTGTATTTCCTCGACCAGTTTACAAAAGACTATAAACTGGTCAGGATCGGTCTGTCCGGATTGTCCCTGCCGATGCATTACCGCCTTGGCCAGTATATAAAAGCGGCTTCTGATCAGCTGGGCAGAAGAATCGCTGTTATCGGCAGCGGCGATCTGGCCCACTGCCAGAAAGAAGACGGTCCCTATGGATTCAAACCGGAAGGTCCGGCCTATGACGAAAGGATCATGAAGGATATGGGGAACGCGGATTTCAAGGCGCTGTTTTCCTATTCCCCCGCTTTTCTGGATGCCTGTATGGAATGCGGCCACCGCTCATTTGTCATCATGGCCGGCATTCTTGACGGCATCCGCGTTACCCCGCATGTGCTGTCCCATGAAGCCACCTTCGGCGTCGGCTACGGCATCATCACCTATGACATCGGCGGAGAAGATGAATCAAGGCATTTCCTTGAACAGTATGAAACAGAGGAAAAGAAACAGATGGAAGCGATGGCGGAAGCCTCTGATCCTTATGTGCGGCTGGCCAGGCAGTCTGTTTCATATTATGTGAAAACCGGCCTTGTCCTGAAAGTGCCCGACGGCCTGCCGGAAGAAATGCTCGGGGAAAGAGCCGGCTGTTTTGTCTCCATCCATAAATACAGTTCCCTGCGCGGATGCATCGGCACCATTTCCCCGACGAAGAAAAACATCGCGGAAGAGATCATCGCCAACGGTATCAGCGCCTGTTCGAGAGATCCCAGATTCAATGCCGTCACGGAAGAAGAACTTCCCTTCCTGGAAATCAATGTCGACGTCCTTGGAAAACCGGAAAAAATCAAAGACAGATCAGAACTGGATGTAAAGAGATACGGCGTCATCTGCACCAGCGGTTATAAACGCGGCCTTCTTCTGCCCGACCTGGAAGGCGTGGATACGGTGGATCAGCAGATCGCGATTGCCTGTTCCAAGGGAAACATTGATCCGGATGATGAAAATCTGGAAATGGAGCGCTTTGAGGTGATCCGCCATGTCTGAAATTGTCTGCGATATATGTCCCCATCACTGTCATCTTTGGGAAGGGAAAACCGGATTGTGCCGGGCCAGGATCAATGAAAACGGAAAGAATGTCTGCCGCAATTACGGAAGGCTGACTTCCCTGGCCATCGATCCCATTGAGAAAAAACCGCTGGCCGGCTTTTATCCCGGTTCATACATTCTGTCCGCCGGTTCCTTCGGCTGCAATCTTTTCTGCCCCTTCTGCCAGAACTATGAGATTTCCAGATATGATGACGTCAGAACTGTGAAGTTCATGCCGGAGGATCTTCTTGATGCTGCAGCGGAACATCCGGAAAGCATCGGCATCGCCTTCACCTACAATGAGCCGCTGATCAGCTGGGAATACATTCTCGATACTGCGAAGCTCTTCCGGAAGAACAATCTGAAAACCGTGCTCGTCACGAACGGCTGTGTGAATCTTCCTGTCATGGAAAAGCTGATCCCGTACATTGACGCCATGAACATTGATCTTAAGGGTGATGAAGAATTCTACAAAGAACTGGGCGGCGATTATCAGACGGTGAAAAACACCATTGCGTACTGTGCTGACAAAACCCATGTGGAAATCACCACCCTTGTGGTTCCCACCAAAAATGACTCAGAGGAATTCATTGAAAAAGAGGCGGAGTGGCTTGCCTCCCTGGATGAAAATATCATTCTGCACTTAAGCAGATACTTCCCGAGATACCGCTATACCATTCCGCCGACAGAAAAAGTAACGCTGTACCGCTTGAGGGATACAGCGAAGAAGCATCTGAAAAATGTGCTTCTGGGAAATGTCTGGTGAAATTGCACGGCTGTCCGCAGATGATACGGGCAGCCGTTTTCAGTTTCTTCAGTTTTTATATGTCAGAATCCAGTTGTATACGGCGCCGACCATGTTGGCGTCCGCGCTGTAGGTGCAGATGTCCAGCTTTGTGGTGGTCATGCCGAAACCGTTCATGATCGGTGCAAATTTGTCATATTCCGCCTGGACGTCTTTCAGCAGTCTCTGATTGCGGGAGACACAGCCGCCGATGACGATCTTTTCCGGATCGAGGATCATCTTCATGTTGATGATGACCTGGGTCAGGTTGCCTAGCCACTTTTCATAAACCGCGCAGGTGACAGGATCGCCTTCATCGATCCATCTGAATACATCCCGGCCGCCGTAAATTGGCAGATTGGGAT
>JAUNJW010000188.1 GCA_030533035.1 Erysipelotrichaceae bacterium | reverse complement strand
TCAATACTGCCGGCAGTCACAAGCGCCCATTGGTTGTTGAACATATCGAATACTTTGTAATCCTTTGACTCAAATTCTCTCACGGCAGGTATTCCCCCCTTTTGTTTTTGAATCTGTATGTATTGTGTTTTTACGGTATTGAAGCTCTTCATCTACAGTATAACCCATAAGCCTGCACATCTTTTTTTCTTTGCTTTGCAGGGCGGAGAAAAGGCTGTATACACGGAAGGAACCGGACTGCTGGAAACCATTATTCCGTCAATTAAAACAGTTAAAAATCATGTTACATCTTTTGTAACAAAAAGGTATTGCGAACCATGGCAGAATTGTTTCAGGACAGGAATTACTTCTTCGTTAAACACCTACCTTTCATCCCGCCTCTCCTGTCCTGCGGGAATCATCCGCTGCGGCCATCATATTCTCCTGCCGCGGCGGTTTTTGCGTTTTTGCCGAAAGTGCGGGATGGACGGCGTGTTATGGAACCGTTTATGTCTGTGATTTATTTGCGGTTTCAGTGCTATGATTTAGGTAGCAGAAGAAGTGGAAAAAGACAATCAGGTTTTACAGGGGCTGAATGAATCCGGACAGAGTGCGCCGGGTGATTTCAGGTCCTCTGAGACAAAGAAACAACAATGATAAGCATGACCCATACAGGTCACTCAGGAGATGAAAGATATGTTTAAGAACGCGGCTGAAGTCATTCAGTTTATTCAAGAGAATGGTATTCAGATGGTGGATTTCAAAATGGTCGATATCGGCGGAACGTTCCGCCATGTGACGATTCCGGCCTCCCGCTTTTCGGAAAAGGTGCTGGAAGACGGCATCGGCTTTGACGCCTCAAATTACGGTTACGCGGTGGTGGAAAAGAGCGATATGGTTTTTATCCCGGATCTTTCGACGGCGATGGCCGATCCGTTCTGCGGTGTTCCGACACTGTCCATATCCGGAAACGCGATGATCATCGGCTATCCGGACAACCGGCCCCTGCCCCAGTACCCGCGCAATATCGCGCTGGCTGCCAGTCAGTACTTAAAGGATACCGGCATTGCCGACACAATGCTTATATTGCCGGAATTTGAATTCTATCTGTTTGATGAAGCGGGCTGGAAGCTGGAAGGAAAACGGCAGGAAGCCCATGTGGATTTTGCCCGGGCGCACTGGAACAGCGAAACCGAGGGCACAGGCAATGTTGTGCCTCTGCAGAAGCATTACCATGTCGCCAAACCGTATGACACCTCCTATGAATGCCGCAGCGAGATGGTGCTGCGGATTGAGGAAGCGGGAATTCCCGTCAACTACCACCATCCGGAAGTCAGCGCCGGCGGCCAGTTTGAAATTGAACCGCTGCTGGGCGAAATGGTGAAAATGGCGGACGCGACAGTCATGATCAAATACATCATCAAAAACACCGCGCAGAAATACGGCAAATGCGCCACCTTCATGCCAAAGCCTGTCTATGGCGAGGCGGGCAGCGGCATGCATGTACACATGCTGCTGATGAAAGACGGAAAGCCGGTCTTTTCCGATGATGAGGGATATGCCCATCTCAGCCAGACAGCCCATTATTTCATGGGCGGACTGCTGAAGCACATCGATTCCCTCTGCGCTTTGACCAACCCGAGCACCAATTCGTACAAACGCCTGATTCCGGGATTTGAAGCGCCGGTGACGGCGGGATACGCGACCTCCAACCGCAGCGCGGTGATCCGCATTCCGGCCTATGTCAAAACGCCTGACATGCGCCGCTTCGAGCTGCGCAATCCCGACGCCACATGCAATCCGTATCTGGCATACGCGGCGATTCTGATGGCCGGCCTGGACGGTGTGAAGAATCAGATTGATCCGCATGAAAACGGATGGGGACCGTTTGACATGAATCTCTACAATCTGCCTGACGAGGAAAAGGCAAAGCTGAAAAGCCTTCCCGTCAGTCTTGACAGAGCACTGGACGCCCTGGAAAAAGATCATGATTATCTGATGGCAGGCGGTGTCTTCCCCGAAGACATGATCCGCAGCTATATCCGCTCAAAACGGCTGGAGTGCGCGGAAATGTCAAAGATTCCCACAGTGCCCGAATTTGACCGTTACTTTAACTGTTAAAGACATAATCCCAAACCATTTGCTTACTGACAGCTGCCGGGACTGCGGCGGCTGTTTTCTGTTTTCATATATGTCAGGACAGCGAAATACAGCGTACAGCCGGTTCTTTTTGCATACCCATGCATGCTCCGGAATGTTTATAATGGAATTAACAAAACCCGTTTGCATTTTTACGGGATCATTGAAACATCAGCTTCAATTAAACACAATGAATTGATCCACCTGACTGAATATAAAGGAAGACGGAAAATATGCTGAATTATGTATTTATTTCACCGGTGTACCCTGTGACCTGTACGCTTTTCTGCGACGGACTGAACAGGATGGGCGTAACAGTACTGGGAATCGGCGATACGCCCTACAACAATCTCAGCGAACAGCTGAAAAACGCTCTGCATGAGTATTATTATGTGAGCACTCTGGAAGAGTATGACCAGGTGTACCGTGCCGTTGCGTACTATATCCATAAATACGGCCGGATTGACTGGCTGGAATCCATGAATGAATACTGGCTGCGGATGGACGCGAAACTGCGTACGGATTTCAATATCGCGGTCGGAACAAGGGAAGATAAAATCGGCGAAATTGTCAGAAAGTCGGAAATGAAGAAAAAGTTCCTGGAAGCCGGTATTCCCACAGCCCGCCAGGATATCGTTTCTGATCTGAATTCAGCCCGGGAGTTTATCAGTAAAGTCGGCTATCCCGTTATCGTCAAGCCGGATATCGGCGTCGGTGCCAACGGCGCTGAGAAAATCGAAACGGAAGAGGAACTGGAAGCCTTTTACAGCGACCTTCCCTATGCTCCATATGTCATGGAGGAATTCCTGAGCGGTGATATCTGCACCTATGACGCGATCATTGACGGAAACTGTGAACCCTTGTTTGAATCCATGTGCACCTATCCGCCGGTCATCGATTCCGTCGCCAATGATGAGAATATTCATTTCTACACAAGCCCGTTCATGCCGGATCAGCTGCGTGAACTTGGAAGAAAAACAGTAAAGGCATTCGGAGCGGACAGACGGTTTGTCCATTTTGAATTCATTCATCTTGCAAAGGATTACGAAGGAATCGGCAAAGCCGGCGATTACGCGATCATGGAAGTCAACATGCGCCCGGCCGGCGGCCATGATCCCGACATGATGAATTACGCGCATTCGGCGGACGTTTTCATGATCTATGCCGAAATGGTCGTCGCCGGCAGACGGCTCATGCCTGATCTGGAGATGCCGTATTACTGCGCCTATGCCGCCCGCAAGGACGGACACAGTTTCACCCATACGCATTATGAGATCATGGACAGATACTGGGAACAGATCGTCCTGCAGGAGGAAATGCCGCCGATCGACTGGCCGTCCATGGGCCGGTATGTATATATGGCAAAGTTCACTGAAAAAGAAGATATGGACGGATTCTTCCGCTATGTTCTCGAATAGCCGGATCAGAGGAATCTGATTGCACGCCCCAAAGGAAAAGAGGCAATGCCATGGATATCATGAGATACAAATATGTCCGGATCCAGGGAAAGGAACTCGCCAGAAACACGATGTTTGCCAAAGGCGTCTTCAGCATGTGCTGGCAGCTGATCCAGAATGACGTCATGATTGAGGAGGACGCCGATCTTTACCGCGAGATCGACAGCTGGTTTGCGGAACATCTTCCTTATCCTCCTCCCTGCAAAAACCAGGAGTCCGTGGTCTGCTGGTTCAAAACAGAAAACTCCGACGAAATGCTGAAGATGATCCGCCCTGCCCTGTGGCTTCTGGAGCGCTATGATCATCCGTACTATATCGTGTTTACCAATACGCCGGGAGAAATCGTCTACGAGGACAAATATCAGATTGCGGCCAAAGCGGACGCCCGTCTGATCATCGAAGACCCGCAGCCTTCATGGTCGCCGCCTGAGGATTAATATCATTGTCCCCGGGAAACGGAAGCCCACCCGACAGAAAGATCCGGGCATACAGATGAAAAGAAATTCATTTCAGGAAAGGAAATCAACATGAATCAGATCAGCGCAGAACAGGCTCTTGAAAAGCTGAAGGAAGGAAACAAAAAATATATTTCTTCCACATTCAATCCCGGCAATATCTCAAAGGAAATCCGCATTGAAACCTCTGACCATGGCCAGCATCCCTACGCGGTGGTGGTTGCCTGCTCAGACTCCCGGGAAATCCCCGAAGCGATCTTCACCTGCGGCATCGGCGAGATCTTTACGGTAAGAGTCGCCGGCAATGTCGTCAGCGAATGCCAGATGGGCAGCGTGGAATACGCGGTTGAGCATCTCGGCATCCAGCTTGTCGTGATCCTGGGCCATACGGACTGCGGCGCGGTCGGCGCTGCCCTGGAAGGCCATACTGACGGAAGAGTCGGTGTGCTGACCCGCGATATCATCCAGGCAATCAAGGCAGAAAAGGATCCCTGCAAGGCAAGCATCCGGAATATCCTCTTCCAGACTGAAAAGGTCCAGAAGGAATTCCCGCAGATCAAAGCCGTGCCTGCTCTCTACAACATCAACA
>JAUNJW010000187.1 GCA_030533035.1 Erysipelotrichaceae bacterium | reverse complement strand
AGACATGGGCAATGCCCTTTAATCGTCCCGCCATTCTCCGTACATCCACCGGATCCTCGTCATAATAGGTTCTTGACACATAAACCACCGGCAGGTCATAGGGGGAATTGCCTGTCACGACATCCCTGAGAACGCTGAGACTGCCTTCATCAATGATATGCGGCACCCTGCTCACCGGCAGGCCATGGTCATCCTGCAGGTACCCTTTCTGAATCAGAAGCGTAATGAAGTGCGGCGTCGAAAACGGCGAATACAGCATCAGCGCTTCCTCACGGTAGCTTCTGTCCAGCCTGACAGCCATCTTTCTCTCATCGAAATTCATGACATAGTCGGTTGTCCAGACAACCCCGTCCTCCGTCTTTTTGGAATACCTGACCGCGGTGATGTCCGGACAGTTAAGAGTCTGGATTTCCAGGCTGAGATTCTCATCGCCATAGCGGATTTCCTTTTCGCCATGGTATTCCAGATTCTCAATGATATTTTCCCGGTATTCGCTGGTCCGGTTCCATTCGAAAACCAGCGCGATGAAATCATCCCGTGTCATGGATCCGGTTATGTTGAGCAATGTATTGAACAGCAGCATTCCCGCTCACCCCTCTTTCCGTTATTCTTCCAGATTGACAGACTGCCAGGAAGGATCCGTCTCATCCGGGAACTGTTCCCATGTGTCCTTCTTCGGCGGACAGGGAACAGGTTTTCTGACTTCATCCTTCATATACGCATACCTGCCCAGGAAGTTCCTGTCCTGTTCCTTTGTCAGCGGCGGCCTTGTGTTGGTCACCTGCATGTCATGGATCCAGCCGGCATGGAATTCGTTCTTTGTGGTCCGCTGCCAGTTTCCGGCCAGGATCCGCCACTCCCCGTTCATCTTCACATGGGTTCCCGGCACCATGCCAAGTGAAAGGATTGCCATCGGCGTTTCCCTGAATTTTGAAAGTCCTTCAATGCCGATGGACCAGAAGGTGGCTCTTGCCTTAGTGCAGTTCTCATCGACTTCAATGACCGGTGTGGTCAGCGGATGGATCAACATGTTGCCCTCCAGGGAATCCACGACCGGCTTCATGCGGAAGGCGATTTCCCCTTCCCGGTCAAAGGAGGGATGTTCCATGGCCTTGAGTTCTTTCCGTTTCTGGCCGATATGCTGGTCATCATGGAAAATGGCGGCTCTTCCCCTGAGATTCTTCACTTCCCAGACAGCGATGAGTTGATTGACTTTTTTTTCTGTTTCCAGGAATTCTTCTTCATCCAGAAGTTCAATGTCTTCCATTGTCACTCTCATAAAGATCACCTTGTTTTGTCATTCCTCAGCATCCAGTTTTCATCCTCTTTGCGCCATGTGTCATACGGATACGGGGCAGCCGGGATGCCGTAGCGGATCGCTTTGGGATGATAGGGATTATGCCATGTCGAAGGTTCGCTCATCGCATGCATGGGTTCATTCTTCCGGTTGATGAGACTTGTATCTTCCACCCAGCCCTTCCGGTAATCACAGCGGATCACGGTGAAATAATGCAGATGCCAGATCTTCCACTGATTCTCTGTATAGATGAAGTCAACGGCGAAATCGCCCCACAGCCACTGGGCCTGTGGATCTTCCCCCTCTCTCAATACTGAAAGCGCGCCGGGCGACCACCATACCGCCCTGGCGGTTTCACAGTCATCCGCGACTTCAATGATGGGTGTGGTCAATTGCAGGTCAATCATCTCGCCGGGTCTGTTCTCTTCGCCCAGGATATATTTCACTCCTGCCTCAACGGCTTCCTTTCCTCTGAAGACGCCTTCATCGGCATATTCAAAAGAAACATCTTCCCGGTTCAAAGCGAAGTAAGAAAGGACTTCCTCATTCCTTCTGAAATTGACGGCTGCGATCATGCGGCCCATTGTATTCTGGATTTCCGTATACGCGTCCAGTTTATTAATCTTCAGAAGCAGCGCTTTTTTTCTTTCCATGTCAGTCATGACTGGCTTCCTCCATTATCAGTTTTATTATACCCGCAAGAAGTCCCATCCATCATGATCAGCTGTCCGGACGTGGGATTTCACTTCCGCAGCCGGCACCATGTTCTTATGCCTTTCTTCTTTCTATACAGTGGGTTTCTGTCGGCAAATACACCCATTGGGTGCATTAATGTATGCAAACAGAAATAATGAGCATGAACATACGTGAAATGAGGGCAGAATAATCATTCCGGTCACTATCACCCATTTTCTTCCACTTTCAGTCCATTTTTCACCGCTCTGCGTCACTTCCGTGCACTTTTCATCCCCTGTATGGGATTTTCCTCCACCAAAATCTGGCGGACTGGGAAAATGCCCCACAAAAGACTCCATTCCATATGAAAACCGGCGCCATGAACGCCGGTTTCAATGTAATATGCGGATTTTCTGTCACTGGCCTGTCAGTTTCACGACAGCGGGAGTGATATGCAGGGCCGGGAAGATCTTCTCCATCAGCTCTTTTGTTTTGAAACGGATGGAGCTCGTGTTGACACAGGGATGGCAGCCGAACATCTCCTCTTTGAAGACGTCCTCATCGACAACCGCCATGACCCTGTGATCTTTGTCATTCATCAGACCGAGGACGGAAGCGCTGCCCGGGTATGTGTCCAGGAAGCGGACCATGTATTCCTCATCGGCAAATGACAGCCGGCTGGTGTTGATCTGCTTCGAGAGCTCTTTTGTTTTAAACGGTTTGTCACCCGGCATGATCAGCAGATAGAAATCTGTTTTCTGGCGGTTGCACAGGAAAAGATTCTTGCAGATGCGGACATTGAGAATACTGTCCACCACGGCGCAGACTTCCATCGTTGTGGCCGGCATGTCGGGATGGTCCGTACGGTCAAATTCAATGCCGAGGGAATCCAGGAATTCATATGCCCTGATTTCGCGTTCCTGCCTTCCGGCCATGTCTTTGGGTGATCCTTTGAAAAGTTCCATGGACAGAATCTTATCACAGAATCGCATTTTTGCCGAACCTGCACCTGACGCTGACTCCGTCAGTCCTGTTTTCACATGCATTCAGGCAGGTGAAATATAACATTGCGCTATAATGGGATTAATGATCTGAAAAAAGATAATGAAGTGAGGTTGAATTTATGATTTCACAGCTGAACAGTATCCCGCTGTATCTGATCTGCGGCGGAATCGTCGCTTTTGTCGCAGTTGTCTGCGTCATCTTTATGATCCGCGCCTACAGAGCCGGAATCGCCATCGGAATGGATCCGGGCAGACTGAAGCGCACGCTGACATCCAGTGTAACTTTCTCCGTTCTTCCCAGTGTCGGCATTCTGCTGGGGGTCATTGCCCTTTCGGGCAGCCTGGGAACGCCATGGCCATGGCTGCGTCTTTCCGTCATCGGCGCCCTGCACTATGAAACCCAGGTGGCCCAGGCGGCCGCTGAACAGGTGGGCATCGGCAGCCTGAGCGCTTCGGCGATGACGCCGGAAGCGTTCGCGACGATTGCCCTTCTGATGAGTGTGTGCATCATGTGGGGCATGGTGCTCTCCCTGTTCTTCAACAAGGGCTATCTGAAAAGACTCGCCGGCGGAAAGAAGGAAAAAAGCACCGGAAAGAAAGGCTTCGGCGACATGGCGATGTCGGCGATGTTCATCGGCCTGGTGTCCACCTATATCGGCAGCTACATCGGCGGCTTTGTCTCGGGAAACGGCATGTTCTCCTTTAAAGGCGATCTGACGCCGATCATCGTCGCGGCGGTCTCCGCCCTGGTGATGTCCGGGTTTATCTATCTGTGTGAGAAAAAGAAAATGGTATGGCTGGAAAGCTTCTCAATTGCGGCCAGTATGCTGGCGGGCATGCTTGCGGCCATCCTGCTTTAGGGAGGAAATACCATGGAAAAGAATTATGATCTTGAAAAATACAATCAGACAACCCATGTGATCGGCCGCAGCGCCACTGCCGTCACGCTTGTCATGCTGGTGGGGGCGCCGTTTCTGATCGGCTCCATTCTCGGAGCGATGCCGAATCTTTCCGCGGCCGCGAAAGGCTACCTGGCGGTCGGCATCATCTGGACAGTTTCCTCGGTTGTCGAGTTCCTTGTCTATACCCCGATGCTCGGGGCCGGCGGCGGCTATCTGGCCTTTATCACCGGCAACCTGATCAACATGAAGATCCCCTGCGCGATGAACGCCCGCGAGATTGCCGGAACCCATACCGGCACGCCGGAAAATGAAATCATCTCCACCCTGTCGATCGCCGCTTCTTCATTGACGACGATCATCGTCCTGTCGCTGGGCGTCCTGATGCTGGTGCCGCTGCAGCCTGTCCTGCAGAGCGAAGCGCTCCAGCCGGCGTTTGCCAATGTTGTCCCGGCCCTGTTCGGCGCGATGGCCTACCAGTATTTCCGCAGGAATCTGAAACTGGCCTGTGTGCCGTTAGTGATCATGACAATCCTGTTCACCCTTGTGCCTTCCCTGATTTCCCAGACCAGCATTATGATCCTGCCGGGCGGCGCCATCGCCATCGTTCTGGCCTGGCTTTCCTGGAAGCGGAATAAAGGAGAAGGAAAATGAAAATCATCGGACTGATCCTGCTGGGAATCCTGGCGGTGATTGTGATTCTTCTTGTCATTGCTTTGATCCGGACACTGATGATGCCTTCAAAGGTTTCCGCGTATAAGGC
>JAUNJW010000407.1:1247-1500 GCA_030533035.1 Erysipelotrichaceae bacterium | reverse complement strand
CGAAACCCACACGTCTTGCGATGGCCATGCCGATCTGTCCGGCGCCTGTAAGAATCAATACATCTTTCATTGTCTGCTCTCCTTTTTCCGCTGTTACTTTTCAATTGTGACTGTTAACGGTTCCTCTGCCCTTTTCAGGATTTCAGAGAATTCCGGATCATCTGTCATGCCAAGATATGTGATTGTCCAGGGTGAAATGTCGGAAGCCCTGTAATTGAGGCAGAAGACATTCCAACCGGCGTAATAATAGATG
>JAUNJW010000407.1:0-1237 GCA_030533035.1 Erysipelotrichaceae bacterium | reverse complement strand
TTCGGCTGTCTTTGAAATCTGACGGCCGTCATTGACCGGTACAGAGGGAAGTTCACTGACAAATTCGACATCGCCGTTGCGTCTGAACTCCATGGTCAGCGGCAGAAGCTTTTCGATGTCCCTGAGTGTTGTGCTGTCTTCTGTTCTGACAGGATATTCTTTATTGTTCAGAATGATTTTCATTTTAATATGTGGAAGCGACGGACTTTGTCATCTTCCAGACTCCTTCCTTTTTGATGAATTCACAGTCGAGGCGAAGCGGCCAGACATGTTTCCCGCCGCCATAGACGGCTGCCTCTACTCTTGTATCGCCTCTGAGCACGGCTGTATCGCCATGGATGGTCACGGTTTCCCTTTCATGCCTGCACCAGTAATAATTCAATGTGCCGTCAAGGACAGCATCGAAGTATTCCTGCCTGTTCATGCGGACGCCTGTCATATGCACAAGCACATAGCTTTCGTCCAGGTACTTCTTCAGATATCCGATATCTTTCCGGATCTCCCCGTCGTACATTGCCTCATAGCAGGCAATGATCTGTTCTCTGTCACTCTGCGGCATATTTTCTTACCTCTTACAGTTTTATGGTAATCAGCTGAAAAAAGATGAACAATTTCACTTTCGAAACGGTTGGATAAGTTTTTCTGATGAAAACACAGACATGGTGGACAATAACAAGTTATGGTATAATGCGCCCACAGAAACAGGAGATTCACACTATGAATAAAGAATGGTCACTTGAAAAACTGTACAAAGGGTATGATGACCCGAAATTCGCTGCGGATGAAGCAGAGCTCGATCAGCTGATCAAAGATGCAACAGCCCTTTCGGAAGATCTTTCGGGAAATCCGAAGGATGTACTGAGAAGGATGATTGAAATCAGTCAGAAGCTCGAGGCAAGAGCACATACGCTGTTCTCATTCGCCGGCCTCAGCCAGGCCGTGAACACAAACGACGTCAAAGCGGCAGCTGTGCAGGGAAGACTCTCACGCAAGCTCAGCGCCATCGCCGCCCCGAAAACAGCCCTCGTGCAGTACATCGCGAAGATTGATGATCTGCAGGCAGTCATTGATTCAGATGAACTGCTCAAAGAACATGAGTTCTATCTCACCAATATCAAAGAAAACGCGAAATATACACTTTCCCCGGAAGTGGAGAATGTGATCAGCCTCTATGAGATTTCCGGCTCTTCCGCCTGGAGCGATCTTCAGAGCTATCTGACCGCTACGGTGCCGGTTG
>JAUNJW010000186.1:4000-4653 GCA_030533035.1 Erysipelotrichaceae bacterium | reverse complement strand
TAGACAGAGATCCTGATCAGGGAACTGCTGGCCGGCGGATATGCTCTGCCGCAGCTGTATTACCCGCTTCTTAAATGCGACCTGGTTTACATTGATATTCTGTATCAGAAGAATCCTGATGAGCCCAGAACTGTCATGGCCGGCAGGAAAACTAAAAAGATCCTGCAGACAATGGCCACAGCGCCTTCTGTGCTGCGGACCAATTACAGTTACGAAAAATATGTGCTTCACAGCGACATCTCTCATATTCTTGCGGCATATGAGAAATCCAGAACTGTCTACCCGTATCTCGGTGAATTTGAATCAGAAGATGAACTGATCTCGCTCCTGGTTCAGACCCTTTCGCCGGCACCCCCGTCTGAATGAAAGGCTGAACAAAATGAAAAAAATATGGAATCTTGTAATCGGCGGAATCGAGAATAAAATATTCAATCTTTTCCTTATGACTTTTATTGTGATTGTCGGCGCCTTCATGGGTGTCCTTGTCTGGCAGACAAGGCTTCTCAGTTCGATCGCGGCTGAAACAAGCCAGAAGCAGGTTGAAATGATGAGCGGCATCACGAATGAAACCATGAACCAGGTTGTCACCAGCAACCTCAATGATCTGACGGATCTTACCGCCGAAAAGTTTGACAGCACATTCCGTGTGCTCC
>JAUNJW010000186.1:0-3990 GCA_030533035.1 Erysipelotrichaceae bacterium | reverse complement strand
TCCTGGCATCAAGGTCGATCCGTCCCGTACCCGCGACATCCTCGAGGAGAGCGCCTGGGCCGGGCACGCGGAACTCCTGCTGCAGGATCCTTCCTCATTCCCGGCAGTTTCCGTCAGTCCTCCCGACGCTTCAAAGGAAGGCAAAGTCACAGCCCAGCTGCTGTATGAAGACCCTTCAAAAGCTTCTGATCCTGCCGTCAGGGCAAGGACCGGACTGTTCGGAAATATGAGCGGCATGATGCTCTCAGTGTTCAACCAGTTCGAGGAAATCGATTCCTGCTTCATCGCCAGTACGGACGGCTCATTCATCATCGTGGATGACAACTCTGCCGGGAAATTTGACGACAAAGGGGAACTGATTGATATTCCGGTCACGAAAAGACCCTGGTACACCGGCGCCGCTGAAGCCGGTCAGGTCTATTTCACAGACGTGGAGGAAGACATTTTCACCAAACGCATCGGACTCAACTGTTCAATGCCCGTTTATGACAGACAGGGCAATCTCGCCGGTGTCGTCGGTGCCGATCTGTTCCTTGAAACACTCAGTGAAACCGTTGAGGAGTCCGATGAAAAAGGAGGGATCTTCTTCATCGTCAACCAGGCCGGGCATATTATTTTCTCACCGATGACTGAAGGTATTTTCGCTGTTTCTGATCCTGATTCAGACACCAGCATCACAGAAGGGGACAGCGAACTGTCAGAGTTCATCCGGGAAGCACTGAAACAGAAAGCGGAATGCCGTCTGATAACGGTTGGGGACGAACTGTACTACATGGCCGGGGTGCCGATGGAAACAGTCGGCTGGACAGCGGTCACAGCAGTATCAAAGGATCTGGTTGACCAGCCGGCGGCTGCGATGAATGAGCAGTACACCGGGATCCAGTCCGAAGCGACCGAAACGTACAGAAACAGCATCGCCCGTTCCCGCTCGACGACAATGCTTATTATGCTTGCTGTGCTGATTCTGGGTATTATATCCGCTGTCATCCTCGGCAAACGGATTGTCAGACCGCTGACAAGAATGACAAAGGAAATCGGCAGTCTCGGCGGGGATCATCTGCAGTTCCGAATGAAGGATATCTACAAAACGGATGATGAAATCCAGGTTCTCGCTGAATCGTTCGCGGATCTTTCCGCCAAGACGCTGCGGTATGTTGAAGAAGTCAAAAACGTAACGGCAGAAAAAGAAAGAATCGGTGCCGAAATGAATATGGCAACCGATATCCAGGCCTCCCAGCTTCCCAGCACATTCCCGCCGTATCCGGAAAGGGAGGAGTTCAATATATTCGCTTCCATGACGCCGGCCAAGGAAGTCGGCGGCGACTTCTATGATTTCTTCCTGATCGATGATGATCATCTCGGCATGGTCATGGCTGATGTCTCCGGAAAGGGTGTTCCGGCTGCGCTGTTCATGATGATTGCCAAGATTCTTGTCAAAAACAGACTGCAGAGCGGCGAAGGGCCGAGAGCTGCCCTTGAAAATGTCAACCGGCAGCTGCTGGAAGGCAACAGCGCCGATATGTTTGTCACTGTCTGGTGTGCTGTCCTGACACTCTCCACAGGCCAGGGAATCGCTGCCAATGCCGGTCATGAACATCCGGCCATCCGCAGAAAAGACGGTCTCTATGAGCTTGTAAAGTACCGTCATTCACCTGCCATCGCAATGATTGATGATCTGTCGTTCAGGGAGCACGGCTTCAGGCTGAACCCGGGCGATTCCCTGTTTGTCTATACAGACGGCGTACCTGAGGCAACCGACAGGCACCTCGAACTCTTCGGCACTGACAGAATGCTTGAAGCGCTCAACAGTGAAGCCGACGCATCGCCTGAGAAGATCGTGCACAATGTCATGAACCATATCACTGCATTTGTGGACGGCAACCAGCAGTTCGATGACATTACAATGCTGGCGCTCAAGTACAACGGACCGCGGAAAGACAGCTGATTTATTATTCCAGGCCGGATTCAATCCGGCTTTTTTTGTATACAGAAAAATGCCCGTATGGGCATTGTCTTACCGGAAATGTTTCAGGATGCGGCTCAGTTCATCGGGCAGATCATCGCTGATCCGGCTGATTCTTTCGTGCACGGAAGAAATGATGCTGTCATGGGCAATCTGCAGATTATCCAGCATGCCCGGAAACTGAGGAGGTGTTTTTGAACGTTCGTGCATATAGCGGTAAATCGCGTCGGAAGTCATTTCGTACAAAGGATCGTCAAAGAGCGGTTTTTCCCTGATATACAAGCCGGCCTTTGCATTTTCCATAACTTCGCCATAGGCTTTTTCAGCCTGTGCAACCGCCTGGCGCCATGAAATATAGATTTCATTCTGTGCCCTGATGCCGGCCTGATGCAGCTCTTCGGTATGACGGCAGGCATATTTCAGAAATTCTGCGGCTGAGTCCGCGTTTTCTTCGATCAGATAGCCGTTATGACCGTCCCGGATTCCTTCCGCTGCGCAGGAATCCCTGATCAGCATGCTTGCCAGGCCGCAGGCGGCAGCTTCCCTGACGACAAGACCGTTTGTGTCAAATGTGGAAGGGAAGAGAAAGAGATCGGCTCTTGTATTCCATGCCCTGAGTATGTTTCTCTGGCTGATCGGTCCTGTAAAGATGAATTTTCCTTTTGGAACGGGCCCGGGATACGAATGGATTTTTTCATCTTCCTCACGGCATTCATAAGCGAAGCCGTATTCCCTGATTTTTCTGATCAGTGAATCACGGTCAGTGCCTTTGCCGACAAAGACCATTCTGAAATCTGCCTGATCAGCGATTTTCCGGAATGCGTCGATCAGAAGGGGAAGCCCTTTGTAATTCATCAGCCGGCCGACAAAAAGAAAGACAGGCACATCCGCCGGCAGATCATACCCTGCGCAGGCTTTCAGGATTTCCTCCTGTGAAGCCTTTCCTTTATCAAAATCAACACCGTTGGGCATGACGCGGATGTTTCCCTGATAGCCAAGGGATTTGAGATTATCACCGGCGCCATGGCTGACCGCCCACACTTCATCACAGGCAGACGCGTTGTGCACAATCGCTTTAATGCTTTCCGATGCCAGCAGGGGATCGTGAATGGAATTATGGACGTCGATATCATATTTCGTATGCCAGGTCAGGATTGCCGGTGAACCAGTCGTATCCCGCAGTGATCTGGCAATAAATCCGGATGCGATCGGACAATGTGTATGAATAATATCCGGCTCAAAAGAAGCCATTTTCGCCATTTCCTCCACCGGGAAGGGATAGCCGGCCCGGTATCCCCCGGTCAGTCCGGATGTATTCAGCGAAGGGTAGGAGACAACCCTGTAAGGATAAACGGAATAATCGGTATCCGGATACCTTGGGGTTCCGACAAGGACGTCGTGACCGTCCTCACTCAGGACAGATGCATAGTTCAGAACTGTGTTGACCACTCCGTCAATGACAGGCGGAAATGAGTCATTCAGAAGACAGATTTTCATGGCAGTTAACTCTCCGCTATTATTCTAGTCAGTTAACGGCCTGCAAAGAAGGCACAAAAAAACTGTATTGTCTCATAATGACAAATACAGCTTTGCTGGAAGAATGATTATTTGTCTTCTTTTACAATCTGCTCACCGGCTGCGTTCTTGATGACTGAAGCAATGCCGTTCTGGGCAGTTTTCATTGCCTTGTAGCCTTCGGAAACACCGATGATCTGACCGTTTTTGGCCTTTAAGCGGAAACGTGTCTCGCCGGCTTTGTCAGCGTAGATTTCAAACTTGGGGCACTTTTCAACCTTATAATTTTCTTCTGTCTGGATCTCAACCGCCGCGATGGGAGCGTTTTTGATGACGGATTTGATTCCGTTCAGGCAGGACTTTTCAGACTTGTAGACCTGAGAAGAGAGGATGATTTCACCGTTGGATGCCTTCAGATTGAATTTGACACCTGTCTTGGTTTCCTTGATTGCAAATTTACCGATTGCCATATTATTTTCCTTCCATATGCACTCATGCATACATTCCTTTAA
>JAUNJW010000185.1 GCA_030533035.1 Erysipelotrichaceae bacterium | reverse complement strand
GAACAGGCCGGCAATCCACAATGCTTTCTTTCCCTGCAGCAGCTGGTACCCGGCGCCGTAGGGGTCGCTGTAAATATTGGCAGTGACCGAGAAGCGCTGGTAAACCTTGCGGACAACCGGCCAGATCAGTGAAGTGACGGAATTCAGTCCGCCCGCTTCGGCGATGGGCCTTAAGAGCCGGTAAAGCACAAAGGCGGAGCCCAGGGCCAGCAGCGTCAGGCCGGCGACTGTCAGCAGGTAGGTTCTTTTCTTCTGTCCTTTGGCCATGAAGATGAACAGGATGGACAGATGCAGGAAATACAGGATAAAGAAGCTGCCCAGCTCATGGATCATCACCGAGCCGGCCAGGTTGATCAGAAAGAATACCGTTGAAAGCAGAAGCACACGGGTTTCCGAGCGGCCCTGCCTGGAGGCGAACAGGCTGCTGTAGAACATCACCGAGGCAATCTTGGCGGCGTCTGTCAGCTGGACAGTCAGCGGGCCGATTTTTACCCAGGCCAGGGTTCCCATGCCGTTGGGATCGATGCCCCAGAAATACAGCACGAGATAAACGGCGGCCGCCACCGCCATAAAGAAATAGACAGAGACGGTGTGGTTCAGAAGCCTGCGCAGCAGATCATATATAAGGATGAATATGATCGCAGCAACAAAACCGGCCGCGTGCTTGAGCGGCGAGAAAACGGTAAAGGTCGCATAGACCTCATCCACCGTCAGCTGCAGGGCGATGCCGATGGCGCAGAGGGAAGCGATGGCGGCAAACAGTTTCATATCGCCGTCGCGGTTGTAGACATAGGTGCCGACAAAAGCTGTCAGCAGCAGCATCGGGACCAGGCAGTAAAGATACATCATAATGGCTGCCGGCGCCTGGAAATATACAAAAACCCCGAGGATGAACTCGAGTATGATCGGGATCACGATAAAGCCGGAGCCTTTTTCACTCACCTGCTCTTCTTCCGCTTCCGGTTCATATGCCGGTACAGCTTCTTCCGCAGCAGGTTCTTCGTTTTTTCTTTTCAGGAACATACTTCTTCCTTTCCTTTTAAA
Organism: Erysipelotrichaceae bacterium; assembly: GCA_030533035.1. Classification (GTDB taxonomy): domain Bacteria; phylum Bacillota_I; class Bacilli_A; order Erysipelotrichales; family Erysipelotrichaceae; genus Bulleidia. Next base: position 3,622 of record JAUNJW010000185.1, on the reverse strand, counting down.
AATAGCATTTAAGTCAAGGGACGTTAAGTTAAGATCACTCGGCAGTTCACAAATCTGCTGAAATATAAGAAAATATAAAAAAGCAGGTTTAAAATGAAAAAGCAAATCAGGGCGGTCTTCGCGGATATCGACGGGACGCTCTATTCCCATACGACAGGCAGAATACCCTCTTCAGCGTTTGACGCTGTCAGGAAGGCAAGGCAGCAGGGGATCTCCGTCTTCGCGGCGACCGGCCGCCACATGCTGGAAATCAGGGATCTGGGCATCCATATTGAGCTGGACGGCTGGATCACCCTGAACGGGGCCCTGTGCTTCAATGAGAAGGAAGTATACGCTTCTTATCCGCTGTGCACAAGGGATCTTGAAATCCTGCTGGACGCCATCCGGGTCCATCCCTTTGCCTGCCAGTTCCTGGAGAAGGATTATATGTATATCAATATGATGGATGAAAGGGTGGAAAAAGCCCTGGCGTCCATCCACAGTCCGTATCCGGATATCATTGACCCGAAGCGTGCCCTCACGCATGAAACCTACATGCTGGTGCCGTGGGTGAATGGCGAAGTCTGGCTGCCCGCGTACAGGCGGATGGAAAATGTCAAATATACCAGATGGAATGATCTGGCCGTGGACGCCATGGCAAAGAAGGCCGGCAAGAGGCAGGGCGTTCTCGATACATGCGCGTATTACGGAATCAGCCCGGAAGAAACATGCGCCATCGGCGACGGTCCCAATGATCTTGAACTGTTTGCGGCCTGCGGGCTGAAGATCGCCATGGCGAACGGATCGGAAGAATTGAAGAAAGCCGCCGATGTCATCGCGGATGAGATCGATGAAGACGGTTTTGCCAAAGCATTTGAAAGATATATTCTTGAGGAGAAGTTATGAAACAGGCATTCGGAAAACTCAGCGACGGAACAGAGGCGAATCTCTGGACACTGGAAAATGAAAACGTCATGATGCAGGTGACCGACTTCGGCGCTGCCCTGGTCAGCCTGAAGGACAAAAAGACAGGCATCGACATCGTGCAGGGCTTCGCGGATGTCAAAGGCTATGAAGACACCCGCGGCATCTGCTTCGGGGCCTCCATCGGCCGCACCGCCAACAGAACCGCGAAGGGCCGCTTCACCCTCAACGGAAAGGAATATCAGCTGTTCATCAACAACAACGGCAATTCCCTCCACGGCGGCGAGTACGGCTTTGACAGGAAACTGTTTGCGGGAAAAGAAGAAGGAAACAGCGTTGTCTTTACAAGGCTCTCACCGGATGGCGAAGAGAACTATCCGGGAAACCTCGAAGTAAAGATCACCTATACACTGCTGGCAGACGGCGTTTCCATTCTTTCCGAAGGAACACCGGACGCGGATACGCTTTTCTCCTATACCAACCATACTTACTTCAACCTGGAACAGTCGGAATCCATCCTGGATCATCAGCTGATGATTCCCGCTGAATATTACGCTCTCTCCGATGAAAACGGCATGATGCGCGAAATTCCGGTGCCGGTTGAGGAAACACCGTTTGATTTCAGGAAATTTACGGCAATCGGCGCTAGAATAGATGCGGACGACGAACAGATCCGCTTCGGCGCCGGCTATGACCACTGGTATCCCGTTGCCGGTGAGGGCATGCGGCTGATGGCTGACCTGAAATCGGAAAAAGAAGAACTGATCGTGGAAAGCGATTTCCCCGGCGTCCATATTTATACATCCAACTGGTTCGACGGCTATAACGGCAAATACGGTGTCTTCTATCCGAAGCGCTCCTCGATCGCCCTGGAAGCCAGCTACCAGCCCAATGCCATCAATTACGAAACAGCCGTCAAGCCGGTTGTGCGCGCAGGTGAAACACTCACCCATGAAATCAGGTTCCGTGTGAAAGCACTTTAACTTCAGGAGGCGGATATGAAAAAGTGGACAAATGAAGAACGCTACAGAATTTATAAGAGTAAGGACAAGGAAGAGCTCAGGGAGCTCCATGAGCAGATCAGCCAGTCAGAATGGCGCTCTGATTTCCATATCCAGACAGTGACCGGACTGCTCAACGATCCCAACGGTTTCTGCTGGTTCAACGGCAAATGGCATCTCTTCTACCAGTGGTTCCCGTTCGGCGCCGTCCATGGCATGAAGCACTGGTACCAGGTGACTTCCGAAGACCTGGTTCACTGGAAGAATGAAGGTCTCGCCATCAAGCCTGAGCTGCTGACGGAAAACTACGGCTGCTATTCAGGTTCCGCGCTGGTTCAGAACGATACCCTCTGGCTGGCCTATACCGGCAACTCCAAGGATTACGAGCTCAAAAGACATCCTTACCAGCTGCTGGCGAAGATGGATAAGGAAGGCCGTTTCAGCAAGATTGAAATCCCGGCCATCCATCCCCTTGACACTTATACGGAACACCAGAGAGATCCCAAGCTCTTTGCGGTAAAAGATAAATTCTAGATCCTGCTGGGCGCCCAGAATGAAGAGACGAAAGGCGTCATGCTGCTGTTTGAGTCATACACCCTCGAAAGCGGCTGGCAGCTCAAAGGCGAGCTGAAAGTGCGCGGCTATGAGGATTTCGGCTTCATGGTAGAATGCCCCTGCATCGAAAAGGTCGGCGACAAGTGGCTGCTGCTGTTCTCGCCGCAGGGACTTGAGCCCGAGGGAGACCTCTATCAGCAGAAGTACAACAATGTCTATTTCACCGGCGATCTCGACGTGGATAAATGCGAATTCATCCCCGACGGCCCGTTTGCGGAACTCGACCGCGGCTTTGACTTCTACGCGGCCCAGACTGCCTGCCAGGATCATATTGAAAACGCCGCTGTTCTGGCCGGCTGGTTTGCCTGCCCGGATTATGTCTATCCGCCGACCGATGAGGAAGGCTGGGCCGGCCTGCTGACACTGCCGAGAATTCTCACCATCGAAGACGGAAAGCTTATGCAGAGACCGGCGCCGGCAATGAAAGAGCTGCGCGGCGAAGTCCTCTTTGAGGCAAAGCAGGGCACCATTGTGAAGGACGTCCTGCGCGGCCTGATGCCAAGGACCGCCATCATCGACCTCAAGAATCCGGATCTGGCTTCCTGCGAGCTGAGCCTGTTCTCCGACAACGGCAAGCGCGGCTTTGAAATCAGCTATGACAGAAACACAAAGGTCCTGACCGTCGACCGCTCCGGCATGATCAACCAGTTCAATACGGAATACGGCAATGTCCGCCGTATCGCCCTGGAAAACGGCCTGTCATCACTGGAGGTCTATGTTGACAGGAGCTCTGTTGAAATCTTTGTCAACGACGGCGAGAAGGTTGTCTCCTCGAGAAACTTCCCGGAACCGGGCGAAAGAATCATCCGCATGGGCGGCTCAAACATCGACCTGGTCATCTACAAGCCTGAAAAGAGTGTCGAAGACGACTTCGTGATCTGAGAAATTCAGAAAATATTCAGATGAAAAGCCTGTTTCAAACAGGCTTTTTGCTGTATTGTGTACCTCATAGAAAGAAGGACTCTTTATGAAAATCAGAAGGGCAGAAGAAAAAGACATTCCCCGCATCGACGCGCTGCTCAGCCAGGTGCTTGAGATCCATGCCGCGTTAAGGCCTGACCTCTTTGTCAGCGGCACCAGAAAGTATACCGATGAGGAGCTGA
>JAUNJW010000184.1 GCA_030533035.1 Erysipelotrichaceae bacterium | reverse complement strand
GGAAAAAGAAAAGCACAGGCCGGCAGCCTGTGCAGTATACACGGTTCAGATTCTGATCTCAGCCCAGGAGCCTTCCTTGAAGCGCAGGGAGAGGAAGACAAAGCGGGAAAGCTGGTCGGAAAGAATACCGATCCAGATACCGTGCAGGCCGAGCTGGAAGACGCTTGTCAGTCCCCATGTGACCACGGAACGGATCAGGGTGACGGAGACCAGGGAAGCGAAGAGGCAGTATTTCATGTCGCCGGCGCCGCGCAGGCAGCCGCCGAAGATAATCTGGGAAATCTGGAAGAGAATGATGACGATGATGTAATTGCAGATGAGAACACCCATGTCGAGGACCGCCGCCTCCGTGAAGAACAGCGAGAACAGCGTCCTGCCGAAGAAGAACAGGATCACCGCCAGGATACACGAGATTGCCAGACCTGTCCGCTGGCACAGGCTTCCGTATACCTTTGCCTTGTCCGGCTTTCCTTCACCCAGCGAGCGGCCGATCAGGGCAACCGCCGCCACCTGCATGCCGTCGCCGAACGAGAAGCCCAGCGACAGGAAGTTCATGCCGACGTTATGGGCCGCAAAGGCTTCCGTGCCCAGTTTGGCCGCAAGGACCGCGGTAACCACGAAGCCGACACGCATGGCAATGTTTTCCACCAGCATATTTGAGCCAAGGCCCATGATCTGCCCGACTGTTTCAAAGCGGGGCTTGACTTTTTCACTCCTGATATAGGGAATGGAGACGTAGCTGTTTTTGCTGAAGAGGGAACGGACGCTCATGACAGCCGCTGCCACCGTGCCGAGCACAGTCGCAAACGCGGCGCCGAAGAGTCCCCATTTCGGGAATCCGAAATGACCGTTGATCAGCAGGTAGTTGAAGACAACGTTGACAATGGAAGATGTGATATTGGTCGTCATCGCGATCCTGGTATTTCCTGAACCTCTCTGGGCGGCGTTGATGCAGAGCGAGAGAACGTTGAAGATCAGGCCTGCCTGAATAACCCGGAAATAGAGCACAGCCGCTTCATGCGTGTCCGGGGAGGAACCGCAGAGGCTGATGATCGGGGAAGCGAAGATCACGGTGAGAGCAGTCAGGATCACACAGCATACCAGAGTCATGATCAGCGCGGTCAGAAGAATCCGGTTGGCGCTTCTCTGGTCTGACTGGCCGCGCCTTCTGGCAACCAGGGCGCTGACAGCCACGTTGATCGAGAAGAAGACCGCCAGGGTTATGAATTTGGGCTGGGTGGTCAGACCGACCGCCGCGACCGCGTATGTTCCCATGGAGGAAACCATCATCGTGTCAATCATACCGGCGAGGGCTACGAAAAAACTCTCCAGAAGCGCCGGCCATGCCATCATTATGGTTTCCTTGAACAGCGCTTTCCGGTCATATTCCATTGTCTGTGTCATTGTTTACCTCCGGATCATCTTACTCTTTCACTATAGTTGATTCTGCCATTTTTTTAAAGCAGAGTGTTGATTGTCAGAACGTACACAAAACAGAGGCAATATTAAACTTTCCCGCCGTCTGCGCTCATCGTTTCTCTGCTATACTTTCTGAAGATGAACAGGCGGATTATGAAAGCACTGGAATTAACGGCAGCTCTTGTGGCTGGTGTTTTCTTTGCGTTATGCACCGGCATGGATGCGGTGCTCCTGATGGATTATGCCAATCAGGAAGTTGAGGTGGAAGTTGTGATCATCCTCCTTGTGCTGAGCTTTCTGTTTATGCTCGGGGCGATGACCATGATCAATTACACCAACCGCGCATTTGACGGAGAACATAAAAAGGCGAACCGGCTGAAACCCGGCCGCTGGGCCATGAACACACTGTTCGCCTCGATGATCATGATCCTGATTGCACTGGCCAGCTACGGCACAGTTTTCAGCAGCTCGCCGCTGCGGGCAGCGCCGCGTGCCCACGGCCCGCTGGTCTTATTCCTTGCGCTGGCTGCTGTTTCTTTCTATATTCTCAATTATCACCGCCTGCTGCCCAGACGCCGCCAGATTCACCGGGCTGAAAAGAGATATTCGCTCAACGGCAGAAGATTCACATTCCTGTGCGAGGAAATCAGTGATGACGGCTTCTGGAAGGGAAAGCTCAGCGGTGAAATTCATACCGGTGACAAAGTGCTCTTTCTTGACACCGGCGGCAGGACAAATGAAGCCAGGGTCGCCAGGATCTATGCCGGCGGCAGAAAAACAGGAAAAGCGTCTGATTCTGAAATCTATCTGAAGCTGAAATCAAAAACACCGGCTGAGGAGATTCCTTTCTCGGTTGTTTCGGGCCAGCGGCCTGTTGGCACGACAACGCCGGCCGTGGCAGCGGAAAACCCCCGCATCACGGGAATGCTGAGCGGCCTCTCGGATCATTACGATGATTCTGATTTCATGAGCTGCTTTGTCTATGACTTTGTCCACGGCCATTATCTTGTGCCGGCCAAGGTTGGTGAAAAGGAGTCTGTCAGCAGCGATATCACCGAAGCGATCAGAGGTTCCCACGATGTAATGTTCCTGTCGGTTTCCTCATCCAGGGAACCGGACAAGACAGTTCTGCCGATCTTTACCGACTGGGGCACCCTGTCGCGGTATGAGAATGTCATAGAGGATGAAAAATCGGTTGTGCTGCTCATGAGTTTCCAGCAGGCAGTCGAGATCATGCATAAGGGCTATGACGGAATGGTCATCAATCCGTTCAATCCGGCGTCCTTCTACCTCTCGGAAAACTATGTCCATTCCATTACAGCGCTGGAGGGATACCGGCGTGAATTTGTTGAGAACCAGGAGAATTGATATGAGAAACGAAAACATGTACAGAAAGCTTGCCGTCCTCGCCGTCAGACGCGGCGCCAATGTCCAGAAGGGCCAGCCGCTTGTCATCCGTGCGGACGTCCGTGATTATCCCTTTGTGGAAATGATCGCTGAGGAAGCTTATAACGCCGGCGCGGCATATGTCGACGTCAGATGGAGAAACCAGGCGATCACCAGACTTGACTATCTCAACCAGAGCGAGGAAACACTGGCTGACATCGGCCAGTGGGCGGTTGACCGCGAGCAGGAAGCCCATGACAAAGGCGCCTGCTATCTTTCGGTCATTTCCGACAAGCCGGGTTCACTGAAGGGAATTCCTGCCTCAAAAATCAGCGCGTATCAGAAGGCATTCCATGAAAAGATGGGTCCCCTGCAGGCGTATACAATGAACAACATCGGCCAGTGGTGCGTCCTTGGCACGGCATCAAAGGAATGGGCAAAGGCGGTCTTCCCAGAACTGAGCGAAGAGGAAGCCTTTGAAAAACTGGAAGCAGTTCTGTTCGACGTCACCGGCGTCACTGAGGACAACGACCCTGTCGCCTATTGGCAGGCACATGACGCCGGCCTGATCAGCCACGCCCGGAAGATGACGGAATTCAATTTCAAGGAACTCCATTTCAAAAACAGCCTGGGCACAGACCTGCATGTCGGCCTGGTTGAGGACCATATCTGGGTCGGCGGCGGCTGCACAACCCCGGCCGGTGTCTACTTCGATCCCAATCTGCCGACCGAGGAAGTCTTCTGCATGCCGCACCGGGAAAAGGTTAACGGTACTGTCGTTTCTTCCAGGCCGCTTTCCTACAACGGCGTGCTGATCGATCATTTCACCCTGAAGTTTGAAAACGGCAAGGTTGTTGAACATCACGCGGAAAAGGAAGAAGAAGCGCTGAGCCAGCTGCTGGACTTTGACGAAGGCTCAAGACACCTGGGTGAAGTGGCGCTGGTACCGCATGAATCAAAGATTTCCCAGAGCGGAATCCTTTTCTACAACACTCTCTATGATGAAAACGCCTCATGCCATCTTGCCCTGGGCAGGCCATACCCCGAAAACATCCGGGGCGGGGAAGAAATGAGCCCTGAGGAGCTGAAGGAAAAGGGCGGCAACGCCTCCCTCCAGCATGAGGATTTCATGTTCGGCACAGCTGACATGAGCGTCGACGGAATCATGCATGACGGAACTGTAATACCTGTATTCAGAAACGGTTCCTTCGTAATTGACTGACTGAAATGACTGCCTGCGGGCAGTTTTTTCTTATTTACGCATAAAAAAGTGAAAATGTAAAAATTTACATTGCATGAAAGGCTTTTCAGAACGGCTGTATGGATGTAAAATAACCACGTTCTGAAAGGAAACATGCATACGTTTCCGTTCAAGACGCTTTACCCGTGACTGATCACAGATCAGGAAGAATGGAGGAAATAACATGAGCGAGTATGTAAAGCGAGTCATCGAAGAGACAAAAGCGAAGAATCCGAATGAGCCGGAATTTCATCAGACTGTAACTGAAGTTCTGACTTCCATCGAGCCGGTTGTCGAAAGACATCCTGAGTACGAAGCAGCAGCGCTTCTGGAAAGACTGGTAGAACCGGAGCGTACTGTGATGTTCCGTGTTGCCTGGGTTGATGATGAAGGCAAGGCCCGCGTCAACAAGGGTTACCGTGTACAGTTCAACGGCGCGATCGGCCCGTACAAGGGAGGCCTCAGATTCCACCCGTCCGTTAACCTCGGTATTCTCAAATTCCTCGGATTCGAACAGATTTTCAAGAACAGCCTGACAACACTGCCGATCGGCGGCGGCAAGGGCGGCAGCGATTTCGATCCTCACGGAAAGAGCGACAATGAAATCATGCGTTTCTGCCAGGCAT
>JAUNJW010000183.1:1410-4675 GCA_030533035.1 Erysipelotrichaceae bacterium | reverse complement strand
GGCAGACCGAATACGCTCCAGGCAGGATCATCAGGATGAATGGCCATTTTTATGTCATATTCATTGCATACCGGCATGATCTTCTCAAGGAAGTAAACAAGGTTGGCAAACAGTTTCTCGTTGTCGATGTCCTTATACATCTCGAAAAGCTCTTTGACCTTTGCCATTCTTTCAGGTTCCCAGCCCGGCATGACAGTTCCGTTCATGTCGGAAGCGATGGAGTCAAACATCTGTTCCGGATTGATGCTGTCAACAGCTTCCTGTGTATAGGCAAGAACTGTGGAACCGTCGGCTCTCTTTCTTGCCAGCTCAGTTCTTGTCCAGTCAAAGACAGGCATGAAGTTATAGCAGACAAGATGAATATCTTCTTCGCCCAGGTTTCTCAGGCATTCGATGTAGGTTTCAATATCCCTGTCCCGGTCGGCGGAACCTGTCTTGATGGCGTCGGAAACATTGACACTCTCAATGCCTTCGATCTTCAGACCGGCCGCTTCCACTTCTTCTTTCAGCGTACGGATTTCTTCTCTGGTCCAGAGATCTCCCGGCTGTTTATCATAAAGCATGGTAATAACTCCGGTAACACCCGGAATCTGTCTGATCTGTTCCAGGGTAACGGTATCGAACTTCGATCCGTACCAGCGCAGTGTCATTTTCATAATGATTGGTCTCCTTTTGGTTGTCTGCCTTTATTTTAGCTGAAAAAGCTGTGATTCAAATCGTGATAATTTTTTCTGAATGATAAATGCTTTACACACAGGTCACATCGCAATTATGAACGTTATCTTGACATGCATATATGTATCCAGTAAACTGGAGTTAATGTGCAACATGCGTTGCATAACAACCGTTTTAAATAAGGAGGACCAATGGCCCCGCGGATCAAATTCACAAAAGAAGAACTGATTGAAGCGGCACTGACCGTTGTAAGAAAAAGCGGCATTGAGGCACTGACCGCAAGAGAACTTGCCGCCCATCTGCATGTGTCACCCCGTCCGATTTTCACCCATTATGATTCAATGGATGATCTGAAACATGATGTCTATGAGCGGGCAAAGCAGGAATACCGGACGTATATTGAAAACGGACTGAAAGCGCCTGTTCCCTTTCTGGGCGTCGGTAAGCAATATATCCGTTTTGCGAAGGAAGAACCGGAATTATACAGACTTCTGTTTCTGACAAAACCTGACAGTGCCCTCGGCGGTGCCATGGAAGCGCTGGCCTTTTCACAGGAACTTGTCCGTGAATCCGTTATGAACATCTATCATATGGACGCCCATGCGGCTGACTGCTACTTCCGTGATCTGTGGCTGATCGCTTTCAGCTTTGCCACCCTGATCGTTACCGATGACTGTCCCTATACAGATGAAGAGATGGCCGCCGTCTTCAGTGAAATCTCCCTGTCCATCTGCAAAGCTTACAAGGAAATTCCGGGACTGCCCGAAGGAAAATATGACAAGGACGCCCTCTTTCAGGATCTTGTCGGAAAATAAAGGAGTGTACTTATGAATCCGTATATTGCATACTGCGGACTGAACTGTGAAAAATGCGACGCTTATCTCGCGACAGTTCACAACGACAGCGGACTGCGTGAAAAAACAGCGCAGCTCTGGTCAGAACTCAACGGTGTACCGATCACAGCCGATATGATCAACTGCACAGGCTGCCGCATGGATGGCCCCAAGACACCTTTCTGCGAGTCACTCTGCCGGATCCGCCAATGCGCAATGGCAAAGCGGTTTGAAACATGTGCGGACTGCGCAGATCTGAACAACTGTGAAAAAGCGGCTGCGATCCTTGCCGGCAGTGAAGAGGCACGCCGCAATCTGGAAGAACTGAAAAAGTGAAATAAGGAAGTGAAAAACAAATATGCTTAGAATTGAACATCTGACAAAAACATACGGCGACAAAAAAGCGGTCGACGATCTGACCCTGCACATCCAGCCGAAGGAAATCTTCGGCTTTATCGGCCACAACGGCGCCGGCAAGAGCACCACTCTCAAAAGCGCTGTCGGCATCCTGCCGTTTGATTCGGGAACAATCATGGTCAACGGACATTCGATTACTTCTGATCCGGTCACCTGCAAGAAAGACCTTGCCTATATTCCGGACAACCCTGATTTATATGAATTCATGAGCGGCATCAAATATCTCAACTTCATCGCCGATATCTTCGGCATTCCCGCTGATGTCCGACAGGAAAGAATTCACAGATACGCAGCTGTATTCGAACTGACAGCAGATCTTGCCCAGCCGATTTCATCCTATTCCCACGGTATGAAGCAGAAGCTGGCGCTCATCTCAGCATGGATTCATGATCCGAAGCTCATCATCATGGATGAACCGTTTGTCGGTCTTGATCCCAAAGCTTCCCATCTGCTCAAGGAGATGATGCGGGACCATTGCGACAGAGGCGGCGCCATCTTCTTCTCCACCCATGTCCTGGAAGTGGCGGAGAAACTCTGCGACAAGGTTGCCATCATCAAGCAGGGAAAACTTGTCAAAGTCGGAACGATGGAAGAAGTCAAAGGAGATGACAGTCTGGAAGAAGTATTCCTTGAACTGGAGGCTGAATAATGCTGGGCCTGCTTCTGAAAAAACAGATGGCGGAGCTGTTCAAAAGCTATTTCTTCAATGAGAAGAAAGGAAAAATGCGTCCGAAATGGCAGATCGCCCTCTGGTTTGTATTTTTCTTTGTCATCATCGTCGGGGTTCTCGGCGGAATGTTTACCGTTCTTGCCATGAGCCTCTGCGAGCCGCTGGTTTCACTGGATGTCGGATGGCTCTATCTTCTGCTCATGTCCATGGCCGCGATTCTTCTGGGAACTTTCGGCAGTGTGTTCAACACCTATGCCGGCCTGTATCTTGCCAAAGACAACGACCTGCTTTTATCCCTGCCGATTCCCGTCAACACGATCATCGCTTCAAGGCTGCTCAATGTCTATCTCATGGGCGCCATGTATTCTGTAACAGCCCTGATTCCGGCTTTGATTGTCTACTGGATTACGGCCGGCTTTACACCTGTCCGCCTGATCTGCGGGATTCTGCTGCTGCTGATTGTCACACTGGTGGTGATGCTGCTGTCATGCATCCTGGGCTGGGCAGTCGCGAAGTTCAGCCAGCGTTTCAAAAACAAAAGCTTCGCCGGTGTTTTTGCCGCCCTGCTGTTTATCGCCGCATATTACTACTTCTATTTCAAAGCCAATGATCTGATCAACGAGCTTGTAAGCAATGCCGTTGCCTATGGAAAAGAAATCAAGGGCTCGGC
>JAUNJW010000183.1:0-1400 GCA_030533035.1 Erysipelotrichaceae bacterium | reverse complement strand
GTGAAGGAGATCTTCTGACCGCAGTGATCTTCCTGGCAGTTACTACTGCTCTGTGTTCTCTCGTATGGATCGTGATCTCCCGCACATTCTTTAACATCGCTGCCGATACCGGTGCGGCGGACAAGAAACAATACATTGAAAAGACAGTCAGAAGAAAAAGTGTATTCAGCGCTCTTCTGGCAAAGGAATTCAGCAGATTTACTGCTAGTGCCAATTACATGCTCAACTGCGGACTGGGTGTGCTGCTGATCCCGGCCGCAGGCATCCTGCTGCTGCTGAAGGGAAAGACACTCGTGGATGCACTCTCTGTGGTCTTCGCCTATGCACCGGGAACCGCGGCTGTTGTGCTGTGTGTCATGCTGTGCATGATCACTTCCATGAACGACATGTCAGTCCCTTCCGTTTCCCTGGAAGGCAAAAGCATCTGGATCCCGCAGTCCCTGCCGGTACCGGCCAGACTGGTGCTGAGAGCCAAAGCATGCGTTCAGCTGATTCTCAGCGGCATACCGATGATATTTGCCGCAGTCTGTGCCGCAATGATTGTCGACGCCCCGCTGGCTGTAAAGCTTCTGACCGTCCTGATGACCCTGGCCTTCACATTCTTCTCCGACATGTTTGGTATGTTCCTGGGCGTGCGTATGGCAAGCCTTTCCTGGACAAGCGAACTGTCTGTCATCAAACAGAGCGGCGCTGTCACAATCATTCTTTTCGGCACCTGGGCTGTCTGTGCCGGCATGGCCGCACTCTGGTTCTTCCTCGCATACGGAATCGGTGCCGCCGCCTATCTCGGCATCCTGACCGTATTCTTTGCGGCAGCAGGATTCTATTTCCTGCACTGGCTCGACACAAAAGGCGCCGAACATTTCGCTGAACTGTAAGGCTTCCGATGTATCTTTGAATATTACAAGGGCTTCCCGTTTCTTCGGGTAGCTTTTTAAATCAAAAACTGTAAGACCGGGATTTTTCCGATCTTACAGTTTTTCAGTTCATTCAGCCTGTTTCTTCCATCCGGAAGTTCCAAGCACCCCCACTATTGCGTGCGGAACATAGGGCTCTTCAAGGTATTTGATTTCCTCTTCGCTGAGTTCCAGATTCACTGCACCGACAGCCCCGTCGATGTGGGAAACCTTTGTGGCACCGACCACCGGAGAAGTCACTTTTGTCAGCAGCCATGCCAGGGAGATCTCCGTCATGGAGACTCCTTTTTTCTGTGACAGTTCATAGACACGTTCAATGATCACGGCGTCCTGTTCCGCTGTCGCATCATACTTTGTCTTTGCGTATGCATCCAGTTCCAGACGCTTTGAAGTTTCACCCGGTTTTCTGGACAGTCTTCCGGAAGCCAGGGCGCTGTAAGGTGTCATGGCACTATTGTCTTCAAGACAGAGATTTCTGAGTTC
>JAUNJW010000021.1 GCA_030533035.1 Erysipelotrichaceae bacterium | reverse complement strand
TGGCGGAAGCTGGGACTGCTGCGCTACGACCATGGCGTCGTGACAGCCTTTACGGAAAACGAGGGGCTCATCTCCGAGCATGTCCGCACTGTCTGTGAACTGGCGGACGGGTCGGTCATTGTCGGAGGAACAGGCGGTGCATGCCGGATCGAAGGTGATCGTGTGACCGCCACCTACGACCGGAACAGCAACATCATCAATCCGGAAGTCCTGTGCATATGCGATGCGCCGAACGGGGATATCCTTCTGGGTTCCAACGGAGGCGGTATCTATGTCATCAGCGAAAAAGGCACCCTGTGCATTGACAAAAAAACCGGGCTGTCTTCAGGGATCGTGATGCGCATAAAGTACGATCCGGCGCGGAAGCTTTTCTGGCTCGTCACCAGCAATTCGATCTCCTACATGACTGAAGACTACCGGGTGACCACGGTAAACAAATTTCCTTATTCCAACAACTTTGACCTGTATGAAAACAGTCGGAATATCATGTGGATTCTCAGCGGCAGCGGGATCTATGTCCTCCCGACGGATGAACTCCTGGAGAATGACGAGATCAGGCCGGTTCACTATAACGCAGCCAACGGCCTTCCCTGCACCGCTACCAGCAACTCTTACAGTGAACTGACGCCGCAGGGCGATCTGTATATGTCCGGCACAACCGGCGTTGTCAAGGTGAATATTGACGCGCCGATGGACAACATTACCACAATCAAGGTCGCGGTTCCTTATATGGAAGCCGACGATGAAATCATTTATCCCGATTCCAGGGGCAGATACTATCTGCCGGCAGGAGTCCGCAGGCTGACAATCCACGCCAACATCCTGTCTTTCTCGCTGAATGACCTGCAGGTTTCCTACCATCTGGAAGGATTCGACCTGCATGAAACCACCGTGCAGAGAAGCGAATTCGGACCGGTCGGCTATACCAACCTGTCCGGCGGCAATTACAGATTTGTCATCCACATCAGCGACTCCCTGGGACGCGGATCCAAAACGGTTTATGTTCCCATCGTCAAGGAAAAGACTATATACGAAAAGCCGTGGTTCTATTTCCTGGTATTCACCGCGGCTGCCGGAATCATTATCTACGGCGTCCGGGCGTATCTGAGGAAAAAGACCAGGGATTATGAAAAGAAGCAGGCGGAAGCGGTCGAAAAAGAAAGACTCAATACTGAGCTGACCACCGCAAGAGCGATCCAGATCAGCATGATGCCCACTGATTTCCCGCCGTTCCCCGACCGCCATGAATTTGAGATTTACGCTACCATGACCCCGGCCAGGGAAGTCGGCGGCGACTTCTATGACTTCTTCATGATCGACCAGGATCACCTGTGTCTGGTGATCGCGGACGTCTCCGGCAAGGGAATTCCGGCTTCGCTGTTCATGATGATTTCCAAGATCATCCTGCAGAGCTGCGCGATGCTCGGCAATGACGCCGCTGAAATCCTGAACAGGACAAATGAAGCCCTCTGCTCCAACAACAAGGTGGATATGTTCGTCACGATCTGGCTCGGTATTCTGGAAATCTCCACCGGTGTCATCACCGCTGCCAATGCCGGCCATGAATATCCGGCAGTCATGAAGAACGGAAAATTCAGCCTGCTGAGAGACCGGCACGGTCTTGTCATCGGCGGTATGCTGGGTACCCGCTACAGAGAATATGAAATCCGCATGGAGCCGGGTGACAAGCTGTTTGTATACACTGATGGCGTTCCTGAAGGCACCGCTGCCGACGGCACGATGTTCACGACCGACCGGATGGTCGAGGCCCTCAACAGGAATCCCGAAGCATCGGTGGAAGAGGTTCTCGGCAATGTGCAGCTGGCGCTTGACGATTTCGTCGCCGGCGCTGAACAGTTCGACGATGTGACCATGCTGTGCATTGAGTACAAGGGTCCTTCCGGCGGCTGATATCCTGAATATAAGTCCTCTGTTTTACGGCAGGGGACTTTTCTGTGTTCTTTCTCTGCGCGCACTTGAAAGCGGCGGCAGAAAATAGTATTAAAAGTATTGTCGTTTCAATCGGGGAAAGGTTTCGTTCATGCATTTTACAGACGCAAAAACACTGCTGAGCCGCTACAACGGCATGAACATCTACCGCGGCTGTGCCCACGGCTGCATTTACTGCGATTCCAGGAGCGAATGCTATCAGTTCACCCACGCCTTTGAGGATATTGAGGTCAAACAGAATGCGCCGCAGCTGCTGGAGCAGATCCTTTCTTCAAAGAAAACCAGGTTTATGATCAGCACAGGCTCCATGAGCGATCCTTATCAGCCCTGTGAAAAGGAATTGCGGATGACACAGAAGTGCCTGGAAGTGATTGAAAAACATGGATTCGGGGCTTCGGTCATCACCAAGTCGGACCTTGTGCTGCGGGACATTGACCTGTTTCAGAGAATCAATGAAAAAGCGAAAGCTGTCCTGCAGATGACGCTGACAATTGCCGATGAAAAGCTCAGCCGGAAAATCGAGCCGGGGGTCTGCCCATCCGGAAGAAGATACGAAGTGCTGAAGGCATTTCAGGAAAGAGGAATTCCCGCGGTTGTCTGGATGACGCCGCTGCTGCCGCACCTGACGGATACCGAAGAAAATGTCAGGCAGATTCTTGAATACTGTTTCGACGCCGGGGTAAAGGGAATCATCTGCTTCAATGCCGGCATGACCCTGCGCAGCGGCAGCCGGGAGTATTATTACCAGAATCTTGACCGGCTGTTCCCGGGGCTTTCCGCGGTATATCAGAGAGAATACGGAAACAGCTATGAGATCAACAGCGCGGATCAGCATAAGCTCATGCGCATTTTCCATGAAGAATGTGAAAAACACGGTGTTCTTCACACACCGCAGGCATGTTTCAGCTGGATCGCCGAAATGCCGCAGAGATATGAACAGATCCATCTGGATCTGTAGCCGGGAGGGGAAATGAAACGAATACTGGTCAGATCCGTTTACGATGCGTTTGAATATGTGATGAAGCACTACTGGCCGGCAGAGCTGGAGGAATTCGCGGAGGCAAAGGATACTTATGCCGTCATTTCCATCCAGGATACGCATACCGGCGGTTTCGGCGTGGCATTTACGGAAAGCCGTACCTGCAAAGGCGTGCTGACACTGTATTTTGACGATATCATCCGGCCGGTGGAAGGCTATGTGCTGTTCAGCGAAGACCACGCCCGCCAGGTGATTGATTTCATCCGGGAGCACAGAAGCGCGGAAACACTGCTGATCCACTGCTACGCGGGTCAGTCGCGCTCACGGGCGGTCGGCGCTTTCGCTTTGAAAATGCTGGGCGGCGACAACCGGAAATACTTTGAGGATAACCGTCTCAATGAACATGTCTATCAGACACTGGTCCGTGTTTATGAAAAGGACCGTGACTGATGATTTCTGAATGAAGGAGACTGTATGGACAGAAAGAAACTGAAGGCAGACGCCAGAAAAACACTGAAGCGCCATTACTGGCTGCTGACTTTCATATGCGCCATTGCCATGATCGCGGGCGTGGAATTCAAAAGCTCACGGACACTGCTGGACAGCATAGACCAGGAAAAAGCCGCTGAGACTACATCTGTCGCTGTTCCCGGCTCCGGCAATCAGATCTCCCAGGTTTTCAACCAGCTGATTGAACAGCGCTATGAGGAAGCCAGCGCCTCATCGCAGAGCGCGATCGAAACAGAAAAAGAAAACGCGCAGCCTGCCTTCGGCCGCACAAGGGGAATTCTTTCGCAGGTCGTCAACAATATTTCCAGCGGTCTTCTGATTGTGCAGATCGCCGAAGCCATCCGGGGCATCACGCATTCGCCTGACTTTGTCACAATTGTGCTGATTATCGGCGCCTTTGCGTATTATCTGCTGATCTGGGTATTCTTCCTGCATATGATCAGCGCCATTATCCGGCGTCTGTTCATGGAGGCGAGAACCTATGAAAAAGTGCCGTTCATGCACTGGATGTTCATTAAATCCGTCAGAAAGTGGTTCAATACCGCCATGACAATTCTGCTTGAGAATACGCTGCTGTTTGCCTGGTCGCTGACAATCGCGGGAGGCTTCATCAAGCGTTACTCCTATTTCCTGACGGACTATATCATCGCCGAGAATCCGGATATCAAGCCGCTGAAGGCCATCACGCTTTCAAGGCGGATGATGAACGGCCATAAATGGGAAGCCGCGAAGCTTGAGCTCTCCATGCTGGGCTGGGATCTTCTTTCAGTATTTACAGGCGGCCTTGCCGGAATCTTCTTCACCAATGCCTACCGCTCCATGGTCATCACGGAATACTACGTGCACATGCGCAGCCTGGCAAAGGAAAACGGCCTTGAAGGCGCTGAGCTGCTCAATGACACATATCTGTTTGAAAAGGCGGATCCACGGCTTCTGGAAACTGTCTACAGCGATATTGAGGAACAGGAAAAATATATTGAATCCCATCATATTGAGCTGACCCCGAAGCAGAGATTCTGGGTTGAAAACTTCTCCATCTGGCCCGGCCGTATCGATGAAAAGCGTGAATGGCAGAACCTGATGAGCCGCAGATACCAGGTCCGCAAGGATCAGGAGACTCTTGAAGGGCACCAGTATCCGGTGCGCCTCAACAGCCTGTGGGTGGAGAAAACAAAAAATCTGGGCGGCGATGTGTTCTTCATGCGCACCTATACCGTCTGGTCGCTGGTGCTGCTGTTCTTTGTCCTGGCCATGTTCGGCTGGTTCTGGGAAGTGGCCCTGACCCTTCTGGAAAGAGGCATGTTTGTCAACCGCGGCACAATGTACGGCCCCTGGCTGCCGATCTACGGCTTCGGCGGAGTGCTCTGTCTTGTCCTGCTGACAAAGCTGCGGGACAAACCGCCGCTGGCTTTCGCCGCCTCAATTGTTCTTTGCGGTTTTATGGAATACATGGCCTCATGGATCCTGGAACTGGCCTACGGCAATGTCTGGTGGTCATACAACGGATACTTCCTGAACCTGCACGGCCGCATCTGTGCTGAAGGTCTTCTTGTCTTCGGCATCGGCTGCATGGTTGTCATATATCTGGCGGCGCCAATCCATGACACGCTGGTTTCAAGACTGCCGAAAAAAACGGTTCTTGTGCTATCCGCGATCCTGCTGGCAGGCTTCGCCGCCGACCGTGTTTACAGCACGATCAAACCCAACGCAGGTGAGGGAATCACCGATGACGACACCCTGAAAGCAGCAGAAACTGAAGAAACCGAATGTCTGAAAACGGTTTAATCAGAAGAACAGACAGGATGAAAGCGCTGTCTGTTTTTTTCTTAATTTTCACGGTGTTCTGAAGTGGTATACTTCTTGGGAATCAGGAGGTTCACAATGGAAAACACAGTCTTTATGAATATGTGTCTGATTATCAACGGCACAAAAGTCCTGGTTCAGGAACGAAAGGACCAGGACTGGCCGGGGATTACATTTCCCGGCGGACACGTGGAAACAGGCGAGTCGTTTACCGACGCTGTGATCCGCGAAGTCAGAGAAGAAACAGGCCTGACAATCCATGAGGCGCAGCTGTGCGGCGTCAGAGACTGGTACAGTGAAGAGACGCGTCATGTTGTCATGTTTTACAGAACGGAAAAATTCACCGGTGAACTGAAGGACTCTGAAGAAGGCAGAGTATGGTGGGAGGAACTTGAAAATCTCATGAGTCTGCCGCTTGCCCATGATATGGCAGATATGATCCGGGTTTTTCTGGAGGATGAGTTCAGTGAGCTGTTCTACCGCTATGACGGCGATAAATGGCAGAAGGAACTCAAATAAGGAATATACATGATGGAAATCAGGGAACACGCCATATTGTTCGCACTGACTGCGAAACACTGTCTGGATATAGCCGGTCATGAAAACGGTGAGCGTCTGATTCGTGACATCACTGTCCTTTATGGACATAAACGCGGTGAAAGAATGCGCCGGCGGGCTGAGGCGGATTGTGAGACACCGGATATTGCCGCTTATCTTGTCCACGGTGAGTGGCAGGGGAAACCGGGCGAGAATATCAGCACGATGTCGTCTGAATCCGGCCGCACCGTCTCGCGGGTGACAAAATGCGCCTGGCATGACACATGGAAAGCCCTCGGCCTGCAGGAATACGGCAGATATTACTGCCGGTACATTGATCAGGCTCTTTGCGAAGGCTTCCACGGCACATTTTCGCTGGAGATTCCGGCTTCCATGGGAAGCGGCGATGATCACTGCGTCTTTGTCTGGTCACAGGCGGCAGACGAAAAGGACGTCGCCCGGCGGAAAGAAAAGCTGGGCGGCAGCGGCATCCTTCCCTTTGATTTTCATTGTCAGGAATTGTATGAATGTGCTTCGGCCGTTCTTATTGAATCCGGCAGAAAGGATATCCTGTCCGGAATCAGAAATGAATTTAAAATGCTGACAGGCGTCAGCATCGGATAAGAAACCGTCTGGTTTCTTTTTCTTTGTTCAGGAAACCACTTCCCCGTCATTCATGCGGATGACACAGTCGCTGGCAGCGGCGATTGAGCTGTCATGGGTGACAATGATCACGCAGTAGCCTTCCTCATGGGCAAGATTGACAAGTATATTCATAATGTTTTCGCTGTTGGCGCTGTCAAGATTGCCGGTCGGTTCGTCCGCCAGAAGAATCTTCGTGTTCATGGCAAGCGCCCGGGCAATCGCGACTCTTTGCTGTTCGCCGCCCGACAGCATGGTCGGATAGCGGTCGGCGTATTCTTTTGAAAGGGCAACCCGGCGCATCAGTTTCAGGGCTGCCTTGCGGGCGTCCTTCGCGTTCATGCCGTTCAGCTCCATCGGAAACATGATATTTTCCGCGGCTGTCAGCAGCGGCAGCAGCCGGAACGACTGGTAAATGACAGCGGCTTTTTCCCGCCTGTATTTCTGCAGGTCCATTTTCGCGGTGGATTCACCTTCGCACAGGACTTCCCCGCTGCCGGGCAGGTCAAGACCGGCCATCAGGGACAGCAGGGTGGTTTTGCCGGAACCGGACTTGCCGGTCACGGCATAGACAGTTCCCGGCTCAAAAACCAGCGAGACATTTTTGAGCGCCTCGGTTTTCTGGTACTGCGACTGGTATGTATAGGATACATTTCTGATTTCAAGAAGACTCATGGGGCTACTCCTTTTCCGCCAGCAGAACCATAAGGTTTTCACGGCCGGCGAGATGTATGGAAAGCGCGGTGCCGAGCAGATAGGCGCCTGCGAACATAAGAATGACAATTGGTTTGCCGATGAAGAATGACAGCAGAAGGCACGGCAGGATGCCGGTGAAAGCGCCGCAGGCCTGTTCCATGAAGAAGATCAGGAAGACTTTCCCGCGGCTGGCGCCGAGTCCCTTCATGACGGCGAAGTCCATTCTCCTGCCGTTGATCATCAGCCACGAGATCAGGAACCCGGCCAGGATCGTGAATGCCATCAGCACCGGGTAGATCATGCCGGCAAAGGCGATATGCCGTTCCAGGGTACTCAGCGTATCCAGGAAGGCGGCGTCACTGATCAGAACCGTGGTTCTGTCGCGGTTGGGTTTGTTGACCTGGCTGAACTGGTTTTTCTGCAGGAAATCCTTGAACGCTGCCAGCTGCCGCGCGGATTTCAGGCGGAAGCGGCCGGTTGTATAAGTGTTTTCAAACAGGTTTGAGTACCTGCCTTCCGAACCCGGGTGCTCTTCATACAGGTATCTGGTTTCATAGGCGGAATTGAGAGGAAGATAGATGTTTTCCTTTGCGGAAACAGCGGTGTATATTCCGGCGATTTTAATCAGGACCGCCATGTCGCTGACGATAATTTCCGTCTCATCACCTTTGTCAAGATTTTGCCTTTGGGCCCAGCTGTCAGGAACGATTGCCTCAATGGCCTGTGTCATGTAAATCCTGCCGGTCGCAGGATCTGTTTTCCGGTATTCCGCCATCAGCGGCCTCTCTGCTGAAAGGAAGTTCTCATCATACCCGTCCAGCCAGTCGATGACGGCAGGGGTATAAAAGAAATCTTCAGCCGCTTCCAGTGAATCTGTCAGAATCAGCTTGGGCTGTTTCCGGATCCACGCGGCCCTTGTCTCCTGGCCGAAGGAGGTATTCGCAAAGGAAGGAATTTCATCCTCAAGCCAGTAATGCAGGGAGCCGTTTGAAACATGCATTTCAGACAGCAGACCGCTCCTGTTGAAAAGTCTTACGGTGCTTTCGCGGATGACAAGGTCGCTGCTGTATTTCCCGTTGAGGGAAACAAAGGAGCCGGTAATTTCAGTATTGTCATACAGGGTTTCAAGCTCTTCCTGCCAGCCCGAGGACATCGCGGAAAATCCGCAGAGAAGAAGGGAGAGGACGAACGTGATCAGGATGACAGCCCGGCTGCGGCTGCCTCCTCTTTCAAAGAAGACTCTGCCATAGCGCAGCACACCCCGGCCCCGGATTGAAGTTGTGTCTTCCGGCACACTGAGTTTCTGCCGGCCGCGGGCAGGTCTGTTCCGGTTCATCGCCAGGATCAGGAAGAAAAGACCGAGCAGGCATGCGGCAGCCAGGATCAGGACAATGCAGACAAGGGAAACGCCCAGGGTGCCCGGCATCACGGTTTCCACAGCTTTCGTCAGGCCGACAGCGGCTTCCGAATATCTGGTATCCATCGCATAAAGCGAGGCGGTGCCGGCAACGGTGAGGGAAACAGCCTGTTTCAGCAGCAGGCTGCCGGCCAGGGTTCCTGCCAGCGACCCGGCCAGGGTAACGGTCAGAAAGCCTGACAGCATCCATACTGCCGTGCCGCTGCTGTTCAGACCGAGCCGGCGCAGGGTTTCAATGGTTTCCTGCTGGCGGTAAATATAAAGGAACGCAAAGAGAATCAGGACAGCCAGGGCTCCGGCTGAAGCGATCATTGTCATGATCAGGGCGGTCGTCTTCAGCGCCGACAGCGGCTGGCTGTTGGTTTCATAGCCCTGGTCATACAGGGTCAGCCTGACCTGCGGGCCGAGGAGTTCACGGATCTTTTCCGCCTGTGCCCTGGCGGTTTTATTTTCAAAAAGGATACTGCCGAGCTGGTATCCGAAGAAAGGAATGTCTTCGGGACCTTTGCCCTGGATATAGACTTCGCCGGTGTAATCGTTGTTTTCGGCGGTGATGCCGGTGATTGTGTAATCTTCTTCCTCACCGGTCATGGCAAACTGATACAGGTCAGTCTCTTCCGGCGTCAGCAGCCGCAGAGGCAGGCTGTCACCGGTCTTCAGTCCCGCCCGCTCAGCCAGGGAACGGTCAATGACACAGGCGTTTTCTTCCTGAGCGGAAGGGAATCTTCCTTCTTCCAGAACCAGCCATCCCTGGTGGAACGGTTCAAGCAGGGAAATGTCATCGGAGAAATATACATTCAGATAGTTGTTGGCAAACCGGTATTTATCCGCATATTCCGCGAAGACAGTACCATCTGCCTGGCTGCTGTCCGCTGAGCTGATTTCCATGAACGGAAGGGAATTGTTATCAGGGAAAGGCCGCATTTCAAAAACGAGGTTGGATGTTTCCGCATCCACAAAGCTGCCATGGACAACATAGGTCTTCGCTTCATCCGGCGCAAAGGGAATCAGTCCGGTACTCAGGCGGATCAGAATTCTTTTGTCGGTTTTTCCGGAATACAGATAATCCGACAGGATGCCGATGTATTCGCTGATCACGGTTTCCTGTTTTGCCCAGGTCCCATCAGCCGGATTGTATGTGTAGCGGGGCAGATTCTCATCTTCAAGTGGGACCGGCCCGCTGTAGACATGCCGGAGCGTTCCGTTGGCCGCTTCGGCGATATACTCGTCAGGCAGCTGCGCTGCCGTCAGTTCTTTTTTCACATAGCTGCCGTTGACATATTCCGTCCGGATGTATTTCCCGCTGACGCGGTCATGATAAAAATAAGGGAGCGTCTGCGATTCACCGTAATACATAAGAGTCACGTCTTTCGTGATGATGTCGGTGATCATGCACACGTCCTCAAATACCGGCTCGCCGTCGAGCCGGATATCGGTCAGCTCACTGCCGGAAGGATGCAGGCGGGTCATGATCAGAACGGCATAGTCTTTGTAGGGCATATTGCCGCGCCATCTGCTGAAGCCTTCCGTATAGCCCCGTATGTACTGCTTTTTTTCGGCGCTGATGACACCCGGAACAGAGCGGAGTGAATCCATGTCCAGGCTCCGGTATGCCGCCGCGGCTGCCGCATCATAAACTGTTTCATCAGGATACTCTTCACCGATATACTCCAGCCGGCCGACTGTCCGGTAGGTTTCCTCAAACGAGGCCAGAGTGGCAGCGGCCGCCCCGTAGATTCCGGTTCCCAGCGCCAGCAGCAATGACAAAAGGACAGTCAGCAGGAAAAACAGACTGCACAGCTTCTTTGAGCGGAGAATGGAGTTTATGCCGCTGCGGATAATCATAAATTCATTTTACCAGTAAAACCATTCCAATTACATTGCAGGCAGAGGTTACCGAAATGAAGGTTTTGTTATATACTTTCTAGGTGATTATCACAGTAATAAACAGGAGAGTTCACTTATGGCTGATGAAAAGAAAGAAATGGCTGAAGGTGAAGTAAACGTCAACCGCAACTTCATCTACAACTTTATTGAAGAGGATATCGCTGAGGGCGGACAGTTTGAAGGCATGACCGTTCACACACGTTTCCCGCCGGAACCCAACGGTTATCTTCATATCGGTCACTGCAAGGCGCTTTGCATTGACTTCGGCATGGCAGAAAAATTCAATGGCCTCTGCAATCTTCGTATGGATGACACAAACCCTGCCAAGGAAGACACAGAGTATGTCGACGCCATCCAGCAGGACATCCACTGGCTCGGCTTTGACTGGGGCGACAGATTCTATTACGGTTCCGATTATTTTGAAAAGGACTATGAATATGCCATTGAGCTGATCAAAAAGGGCCTTGCCTATGTCTGCGAACTGTCTCCGGAAGAATTCCGTGAGTACAGGGGCGACACTTCCACACCGGCCAGATCTCCTTACAGGGACAGACCGGTTGAAGAAAACCTCAGGCTTTTCGAAAAGATGAAGAACGGTGAGGTCGAAGAAGGAAAGATGACCCTGAGAGCGAAGATTGATCTTGCCAGCGGCAACTTCAACATGCGTGACCCGGTCATTTACAGAATCCGTTATATCAATCACCACCGCCAGGGCACAAAGTGGTGCATCTATCCGATGTATGACTTTGCCCATCCGATCCAGGACGCCCTGGAAGGCATTACACATTCCCTGTGTTCCCTGGAATATGAGGACCACAGACCTCTGTACAACTGGGTTGTTGAGAATGTTTCCATCCCGTACCATAAGCCCAGACAGATCGAGTTCGCCCGTCTCGGCATTGACCACACAGTCATGTCCAAGAGAAAGCTCAGACAGCTGGTTGAGGAAGGATATGTCTCCGGCTGGGACGATCCGAGAATGCCGACGCTGTGCGGCCTGAGAAGAAGAGGCTATACCGCCGCTTCCATCCGCAATTTCTGCGAATCCATCGGCGTTGCCAAGAGTTCCAACACCATTGAGTTCAGAGAACTGGAAAGATGCCTGCGCGATGATCTCAACGCGACAGCGGAAAGAACCATGGCGGTTCTTCACCCGGTGAAGCTGACAGTCACCAATTACCCGGAAGGACAGTCCGAAACATTCGAGGTTGAAAACAACCCGACCGATCCGTCCCAGGGCACACATACCATTACCTTCAGCCGCAATCTCTGGATTGAGGAAGATGACTTCCTTGAAGTGCCGATTCCCAAATACAAGAGAATGTACCCGGGCAATGAAGTCCGTCTCAAGGGCGCCTACCTGGTCACATGCACAGGCTGCGTCAAGGATGAAAACGGCAATGTCACAGAAGTCCTCTGTGAATATGACCCGCTTTCAAAGGGCGGTGATCCGGCTGACGGCCGCAAGGTCAAAGGCGCGACAATCCACTGGGTTGACTCGAACAACTGCCTCGACGCGGAAGTCAGACTCTATGACAACCTGTTCACCGATCCCAACCCGGACGGACCGGACAAGAACTTCCTGGAAGCGCTGAATCCGGAAAGCCTGACAGTCCTCACCGGCTGCAAGGTCGAGAAGTCCATGCAGGAAGTCGCCGAGGAATTTGATGCCCGTGAGAACAGAACCGGCACCAACGCGCCGACATTCCAGTTCATGCGGATCGGCTTCTTCTGCCTTGACAACAAGGATTCCTCAAAGGATCATCTCGTCTTCAACAGAAGCGTTCTGCTGAGAGACGGCTTCAAAAAGTAAAAAAAAGAAGAACGCAGGGCCTCATCAGAAGCTCTGCGTTTTTGTCTGCTTATTTTTTCATGATTGATTCGGCGAGGGCAAGAGCGCCTGCACCGTCCATCAGGCCGTAGGTCTTCATCGGAATGTCGATGATGCTGAGACCCGGATTTCTTTTCCTCATGTTATCGAGTTCAAAGCGGACCTGCGGTCCGATCAGAACAGCGTCAGCCGTCGGGGCAAACAGTGATTCCTCACTCAGGGCGTGGGCGGAAATGTCGTAATCCTTTCCCTGCGCTGCCGCGGCTTTCTGCATTTTGCGTACCATGCTGGAAGTGGACATGCCGAGTCCGCAGAATAATACAATCGTTTTTTCAGCCATGCATGAACCTCCACCGGCAATCTTAGCATATTACATTTGTCATCTGTATAAGAAAGCGGGATCTCCTTCTGAAATCCCGCCATGGAATGATTATTCAGCCATGAATTTTTCAGCGAGGGCAAGGGCGCCTTTGCCGTCCATCATACCGTAGGTGCGCATCGGAATGTCGGTGATTTTCTTGTCCGGATTTCTTTTGCGCATGTTTTCGAGTTCGAAGCGGACCTGCGGACCGATCAGAATGACATCGGCGGTCGGTGCAGATAAGCTTTCCTCGGAAAGAGCGTGGGCGTGGATTTCATAATCCTTTCCCTGAGCGGAAGCGGCTTCCTTCATCTTGTTGACGAGAAGTGACGTGGACATGCCGGCGCCGCAGAATAAAATGATTGTTTTTTCAGCCATGAAACAGACCTCCTACTTATGAATTATGAACCGGGACCGGGTCTGCGGCAATGAAATCCGGTGAATTTTGACACAAAATTCAATTACCGGCGGGAAGGGCTGGCCGGGATTTCCGGTCATATTCCGACATGCTCTGGTATGATTGAAACTGACAGGCGGCAGTGAGATGTTATACGGAAATTCGATAAGAGCAGCTGACTATATCCGTGAAAGGACCGCGTACAGGCCGCAGACGGCCGTGATTCTCGGCAGCGGGCTGGGAAGTATCGGCGAACAGATTGCGGAGGCTGATTATATACCGTATGATGATGTTCCAGGCTTTCCGGCTTCCCATGTCGCCGGCCACGCCGACAGATTCGTATTCGGGAAACTGGACGGGAAAGAAATCGTCCTGATGCAGGGCCGGTATCATTATTATGAAGGACTGACCATGAGGGAAGTCTGCTTTCCGGTCTATGTTCTGCGCCAGCTCGGCGTAAGAACCATCGCGATCACGAATGCCTGCGGCGGCATCAATGAAGAATTCGCTCCGGGCGACCTTATGCTCATAACCGATCATATCAATCTGACCGGCGCCAATCCGCTGATCGGTTCCAACGATGAAAGGTTCGGCCCCCGCTTTCCTGACATGACAGAGGTTTATGACAAAGAGCTTCGTACGCTGGCATATGAGAGGGCAGAGCAGCTCGGCGTGACTCTCAGACAGGGAGTATATGCCTTTTTCAGCGGCCCGTGCTATGAAACAGCTGCTGAAATCCGAGCCTATAAAGCGCTTGGGGCGGACGCGGTGGGAATGTCCACCGTGCCTGAAGCGACAGCGGCGAAAT
>JAUNJW010000182.1 GCA_030533035.1 Erysipelotrichaceae bacterium | reverse complement strand
TTCTTCAAAAACAACGCGTTTCCGGGTGCCCGCGTGCTTCTCGGCTTTCTGATCATGCTATCAAGAATGCTCCACTGGAACAGTACGGTTGAAATCCCGTTTGTTTCGCCGCTGATCAGGGAAATGACCCGCGGCATCGATCTGTATGATCCCCATTTCGGCAAGGCGTTCCATGACGGCACATGGAATGAAAACTTTGACCACGCGGATGCGCTCAGACGGATCAGGTGCCCGGTTCTTCTGATCCAGGCGGATACGTCTTTTCTGCCGGACGGAACGCTGAACGGTGCCATGTCAGAAGAAAATGCAGAGTTTGCCTGCAGCCGGCTGCAGAATTGCAGGTTTGTACGGATCCAGGCAAGGCATGTGACCCATCTGGAAGTGCCTGAAGAGTATCTGAAAGCAGTCAGGGAATTTCTGACAGGTGAAAAACAGGCGTGAAAGGAGACGAGCGGATGTCAGTGTTTATGAATCAGCTGAAAAGAAAAACAGCGACAGGTGCTCTCTGCCTGGCACTGGCAGCACCCTTATGCGGCTGTGAAAAAACTGCGGATGAAGAGATCATTCCGCCCACAGATAATGGGACAGGTGAAGTGATGCTGAAGGATTATTATGAAAACTATGACGCGGAACCCTATGCGGTCCGCACAATACTGAAAGAATACTCTGCCGTCAATCCGGACACCGGCACAGGGTTTTACGGCCGTTATACAGAACTGAAAGCGGAAGGCAAGGCGCCGGACACATTCCGCGTTGCCCTTGAAGCAGCCAACCGGAGGACGGAGAAAGCCGTCCTTGCCCACGCGGAACAGTTCAGGGAAGAGGCGGTTTCTTACGGATCGCCGTCAGAAGAGTACCGCTTTATTACCTATGGATATATCGCTGCGGTGACCCGCGCGGATCATACTGCGTTCAGTATCCTTGAAACTGAGTTTGAGAAAAGACCCGGCCAGGGGGATTCTGAAATTGCTTACCGTTTCCGCGGGACATCCTGTGACACACAGACAGGTGAGGAAATTGCGCTGTCTGATCTTGTTGGGGATGAAGAGCCATGTCAGGCGATGCTGAAAGCAGCCGTGGCTTCGAAATACGGTGTTGAGGATCTGGCATCTGCGGCTCTTTCCGAATGTGCGTGGACAATGGATGCGCTGGGCCTGAGGTTTTATTTCAATTCCGATGCGGTATCCCATGAAAAACGCACGTCCATCGGTGATTATACCGGCCGCGCGGTCAGTGCGGCACTGACTTATGACAGTCTTTCAGGTGCCCGGACAGAAGCGTATTCTTCTGCGCCGGAGTCATATATTGCCATGCTTGACCGTGAAAAAGAATATGCACTGCCTCATGGAAACCAGTCAATTCTGCTGACGCAGCTGGAAGACTCCTTTGTCATCCGCATTCAGAATGAACATGGAGAGAGTGAAGATCTGATCATAGAATATGCGGATGATCAGTCAGAATACTACATAATCCGTTCGCAGAATGGTTTCTATCTGTTCCGCCAGCGGACCGGATACCAGGAAGGCTTCTTCTATGATTTTTCCAGGAAGGACGGAGGCTTCGGCCGCTTTGCCTATAACACGTCACAGTATTTTGACAGCTTTATGAGGGAAATCCAGCTGGCGCTTCCATATAATCCGGAATGTGTCCACATGGCTGAGGTGCGCCGCTCCTTCGGCGAATCCAGATTTGACAGGCCTTCCTTCGTTCCAAACGGACACTATGCGTTCCCGAATGATCCCAAGGCCCGTTATAAGCGTTTCCTGCTGACAGACAGAGGACTTGCCGTTGATTCCGCCAATACAGCCATCCGCCTGCTGGAAGACTTTACGGCTGTTCAGACAGACGAAGAAGGAAATGCAATTGGTGAAATCACTGTTCCGGCGGGAAAGACGATGTATTTCGAATCCATTGAAGGCGAGGCTGCCCGCTATGATGATCCGCCGAAACGGAGCCATGCCCATACCTATATCTATCACTGTCTTCTCAATGACGGCACACACATCCGTTTTCAGTCAGATACCGAGTCACCGGTATCTTCTGCCGGCGCATATCTGACCCGGTTTACGGAACCGGTGTCCCTCGCGGAAGCAAGGAATGAAGAAGTGCCGCAGGCCCCGGAAGCATTTACCGTGCAGATCGGCGGGAAAGAGTATCCGCTGATTCCTGACTACTCACTGACAGGCCATTCCGGGGAAGAAATTGATTTCGGTTCTGATCTCTGGTGGCAGGCAGAAGGATATCCCGGCCGCTATGTCTGCACCGATGAGGACTTTGCGGATATGAAGGATTCATACTTCACGCAGGAGGCGCTCGCGCATCCTGATGAGAGGGCAGAGCTGACCATTTCTGAAGACGGCAGCGCTGTCTTCAAATTCTGCGGCCAGGTGTTTACGGGAACACTTCCTGAAAAGCGGTATTACAGAACCGATGTCAGCATTTTCATGGAATCACAGAAAGAGAGACGCTCATTCAGGATCATGCTGAGAGAAGGGGACGATCATTCACAGCCGGTGAAAATCGAGTTTTATTCCGAAGGACTGCCGGCCACCAACGAGCCCTCCAAACAACCGCCCTTATCGGTTTACATGACCCATGTCTCTGACTGAGGGTAGGATTTCATTGCCAGACCTGGATCATGACAGGAAATGCTCCTGAAAGAGATGTAAGACAGTCCCAGCTTCCGTGTGATTATAAAATTCCCTGAAGGAATAAGTCACAGTCCGACGATCATGAAGAAGGTTTAATAGAACTGTATGATGATTGAGATTTTCTTGTTTCAGCTGCTGAGAAATCCGGATCTGAGAAGTCCGATGTTCTGGATCATGGCAGTTATATATTCCGCCCTGATTGCCGGCGCCATGTACGGAAAATGGCAGCTTCTGAAAAAGGCAGGACGGGTACCGTGGCATATCCTGATCCCGTTTTATGGGAATCGGGAGCTTTATGATGTCTGCTGGGACGGCCGTTTCGGCATCGCGTTCAGCGCTCTCTGCCTCGGCGTTGATCTGCTGTCGCCGAAGATCGGAAAGATTCCTCTGTATACACTGCGGACTGAACTGCTCTGCGGCATGTTTGCGGCGGCAATTATCATTTCTTCCATTATGAAGATCAAGCTGACCAGGTCTTTCGGAAAGGGCGGCATGACCGCTTACGGACTGATCTTTCTGGAAGGTGTTTTTTACCCGCTGGGTTTCAGGAACTGTGAATACCGCGGCCGGACGCTGAGAAAATATAATCCGAAAACCAAAACGGAGATCAAACTGCACCACAAACCGGGACTCAGCCGTACGTACATGATCAATCTGTACCGCTCCCGCAGTACTACAGCCCTGATCGCGTGCATTCTGACATCCGCGCTGTGCCTGTTCGCGGTTGCCGGCGGCCTGATTGAGGATCCCTCCGAGTTTACGCCGGAACGCGGCAACCAGCTGTTCAAGCTGTTCACCGTCAATTCCAATTTCTTTTCCGCCATCGGCGCTGCCCTCATGATCCCGTACGCGGTGGAAGGCATCCGCAAGAAAAGATTCACATATCCGAAATGGATCCAGCTGATCCAGTACAGCGGTGCGATCTGCACAACCCTGACAATCTGCTTCGCTGTGTTCCTGATCTTCCCGACAAAAGGCGCGCAGCTTGCGTTCGGCCGGATGAATTTCTGGCTGCATCTGGTCTGCCCGGTGATGACGCTGATCCTGCTGTTTTCGGTGGAGACAGATCTGGAGCTGTCGCTGAAGGAATCGATTTTCTGCCTGACGCCGTTCTATATCTATGCGGCGGTATATCTGGTCAATGTCGTCCTGATCGGGCCGGAAAACGGCGGCTGGAGAGACATCTACATGCTGGCAACGTATCTGCCGCCGGCATTCTCGGCGCCGATGATGTTCATGTTCGGCTTCTTTGTCGCCCAGTCCATCCGCTATGTCTATAACCGTCTGGCAATCTACCGCCAGCAGAAGATGCAGAGCCTCTGGGATGATGACATCTCACCGATCGAAATCAAGATTGAAGTCTACGGCCTCGGCCGCTATACGGGCATGCATGATGAGGTCACCAATATCACGCTGCCAGTCGATATCTTCCAGCGGTTCGCGGACAGATATGACGTCACTGTCGATGAACTGGCCAAGGTTTTCAGCAAAGGCGTTACCGACGGACTCAAGGAACGCAATGAATATATCAGCGAGATCAGAAGAAGTCTTGACCTTCTGGCCGGCACACCGGAACAGCTCCGCGAAGACAATGGAGGAATTGAGGAATGACATTCATCAGATACATCAACTGGGCTGCCTGCATACTGGCCGGCTATGCGCTCATGGTGCTGATCAGCAGTCTGCTTTCCGGAATCAAAAACAAATGGGTGAAAGCGCTGATCTTCCTTATCAAATTCATTCTGCTGACAGCCCTGGCTTTTGAAATGATTGCCGACGCCAGTCCGTTCCTGTGGAAATTCGCGTATCCGCTGATGGGCCTCTATGTCGGTCTTCTGTCTGACTGGATCTGTGACATTGTCATGTTTCTGCTGTCGTTCACAAAGAAAGAGCAGAAGAAGGGATTCCGCGCTGTATTGCTCGCAGTCATCGTTCTGATTATGGGAGTATACGGCACCGTCACTTCACAGATGATCCGCGAAGACCATCTCAGCTATTCTTCCGGCAAACTCAGTTCTGATCACAGATTTGTGTACCTGTCCGATCTG
>JAUNJW010000181.1:617-4707 GCA_030533035.1 Erysipelotrichaceae bacterium | reverse complement strand
CAGCTTCTCAGATCTGCCGGAAGGAAAGATCCACCAGGTTTCCGCCGGCACTGCAAGTCCGCAGACTGCTGCGGAAGCGGTGAAGGAGCTGAAGAAACACTTCGGCCGCCGCCTTGCCGTTTATCAGAACAACGATCATATCGACTGCACAGCCGGCGGCTGCTCAAAGGGAACCGGCATTGAAATTCTGCGGGAAAGGGCGAACGGCGCCCTGATCGGCGGCATCGGCGATTCCTACAACGATATCCCGCTGCTGGAAGCGGCGGATGTGGCGTTCACGTTCCGCTCCTCTCCTGACAGAGTCAAAAAGAAGGCTGACTATGTCGTTGACAGCGCGGCGGAAGCGCTGAAGATCCTTGAATCACTGTGAACCGGCTGAAAAGCCGGTTTTTCAGTGGAAAAGAGGCACGGCAACTGCAATTGAACCATGGCAATGGTATGATTAACAAAACAGGCACATGCGATAGATCACAGGAGAGGCCGTCAGTGCCTGGACGGTACAGACATATCATGAAATATATTGAGTTTTCTTCCGCCAAAGAAAAAGTATCGGTCATCGGCGCCGGTACCATGCGCATCGCCGGATTTGACGAACCGACAGCAGAGGAGTTTGTAAAAACTGCCCTGGACAGCGGTATCAATTTCTTCGACCACGCTGATATTTACGGCGGCGGCAGATCAGAAGAAGTTTTCGGCAGACTCCTGGCGGCCCAGCCGGACCTGCGTGAAAAAATGTTCATCCAGTCCAAGTGCGGCATCCGCAAGGGATACTTCGACTTCTCAAAGGAATATATCCTGTCTGCCGTCGACGGCATTCTGGAAAGGCTGCACACGGATTATATTGACTCGCTGCTGCTGCACAGGCCCGACGCCCTGATGGAGCCGGAGGAAGTCAACGAAGCCTTCAATGAACTCAAAGCCGCCGGCAAGGTCCGCCATTTCGGCGTTTCCAACATGAACCGCTACCAGATGGACCTGCTCAAATCAAAGGTGCAGGAAGAACTCTGCGCCAACCAGGTCCAGCTGTCCATCGTCCACACGCCGCTGTTCGACGCCGGCCTCAATATCAACATGGCTGATAATCCCGCTGTCATGAGAGACGGCGGCACCCTCGAATACTGCCGGATGAACGGCATGGCCATCCAGACATGGTCGCCGCTGCAGGTCGGCTACTTCGCCGGCACATTCCTCAACGATGACAGATATCCTGAGCTGAATCAGCTGATGGATGAGCTGGCCGGCAGATACAATGTCGGCAAGGATGTCATCGCCTATGCCTGGAACCTGCGCTACCCGGCAAAGATGCAGGTCATCACCGGCACTTCCAAACCATCCCGCCTGGCTGACGCCGCAAAGGCCGCTGATATCGAAATTACCCGCGAAGAGTGGTATGCCCTCTACCGGGCCGCCGGCAACAGACTGCCGTAAGCATCTGAAACAATCTGCACACCAAAAAACCCGGTCCGCCGGGTTTTCTGCTATCATTAGCGGTAGATTGGAGATTTAACTGATATGATCGCAAAAGAAAAACTGCAGGCCTACCAGGACTGGCTGTTCAGAAAGTCCGCCTATGACATGGCCTTAAGCATTATCATGACCGACAAGATGACTGTCGCCCCGGCCGGCGGCAGTGAGTACCGCGACGCAAGAACAGCCTATCTTTCCGGTGAGCTGTTTTCCATCGTCACCGCTCCGGAAATCATCGCTCTTCTGAAGGAAATGAAGGATGATCCCGACCTTGACGGCGACACAAAGAGGGCAGCGTACCTGTATTACAAGGAAGCGGTGGACACCGTATGCATTCCCAAGGATGAATTCATTGCCGCCCAGGAGCTGATGAACAAGTCCTATGACGCCTGGCTCGAAGCAAAGACAAAGAATGATTATTCCATTTTTGAACCGTATCTCACAAAGGTGATTGAAATAAAGAAGAAGGAGTATGAATACAGAAACCGTGACATGGATCTGTATGACCAGATGCTGGATGACTTTGAGCCGGGCATGAACCGTGAAAAGTATGACGTCTTCTTCAATGCCCTGAAGGAGCGCCTGGTGCCGCTGATTCAGAAAGTCGCGGCAGCACAGCAGGTGGATGACAGCTTCCTGTATCAGCACTATGACATCGACGGCCAGAAGCGCTTTACGGCAGACCTGCTGAAATATCTTCATTTTGATCCGGAATGGGGCTATCAGAACGAAACCGAGCATCCTTTCACCAACTGGGTCTGTGAAAACGACTGCCGGACAACCACCAAATATCTGGAAAACAATGTCGCTTCCGCGATTCTTTCCACTGTCCATGAAGTCGGCCACGCCACCTATGAACATGACTGCGACGACAGATATGACGGCATGATTCTTTCCGAGGGCATTTCCTCCGGCATGCATGAATCCCAGTCAAGGCTGTTTGAAAACTATCTGGGCAGAACCGCCGCCTTTTGGGAATACAATCTTCCTTTCCTGCAGAAGCAGTTCCCCGAGCAGTTAAAGGATGTGACGCCGCAGCAGTTCGCGGACGCCGTCAATGTCGCCAGATGCTCGCTGGTCAGGACGGAAGCGGACGAACTGACATATCCGCTCCACATTCTGGTCAGATATGAGATCGAGAAGGGGCTCTTTGACGGCTCAATCTCCACAGCGGGCCTCGATCAGACATGGAATGCCATGTATAAGAAGTATCTCGGCGTCGATGTGCCTGACGCCAGCAAGGGCATCCTGCAGGACGTCCACTGGAGCGACGGCTCTTTCGGCTACTTCCCGACATATGCCCTGGGCTCCGCTTTCGCCGCCCAGTTCACCGCAAAGATGCGTGAAGAAATCGACGTTGACGAAGCCCTGCGCAGCGGTCATTTTGAAATCTGCGTTGAGTGGCTGAAGGAACACATCCACAGGTACGGCTGCCGCTATGACGCCGATGAAATCATGAAGATCGCCACCGGCAGGGAATTCGATGTGAATTATTACCTGGATTATCTTGAGGAAAAGTACACAAAACTGTATCATCTTAAATAATCATACGGAGGTGGAGAAATGAAACTCTTGGAAGAAAGAATCGCACGTGACGGCCGGGTGATCGGAACGGAGATCCTCAAGGTCGACAGTTTCCTCAATCATCAGATCGATGTGCAGCTTCTCGATGAAATCGGAGAAGAATTATACAGACTCTTCGGTGACCGGAACATCACCAAAGTCCTCACCATAGAGGCCAGCGGCATCGCCATTGCCTGCTCGGCGGCAAGATGCTTTAAAGTGCCGGTTGTATTTGCCAAGAAGGCAAGAAGCCTGAACATCGGCAAAAACACTTATACCGCAAGGGTTCATTCCTTCACTTATGACAATGACTATGACATCACGCTGTCGCAGTCCTATCTTTCCCCGGACGACACGGTCCTGATCGTGGATGACTTCCTCGCCAACGGCGCTGCCTTAAGAGGCCTGCTGTCAATCACAGAACAGGCCGGCGCGAAAGTGGGCGGCATCGGCATCTGCATCGAAAAGGGCTTCCAGCCCGGCGGTGCGGAGATGCGGGCCAAAGGCCTGCCGCTGGAAAGCCTTGCCATCATCGATTCGATGAGTGAAGACGGCATCACATTCAGAAAACAGTAAAGAAAACAGGTTCCCGTTCAGATCATTGATTGACCCGGACAGGAACCTTTCTTATTTTTTGATCGTTTTGTAAAGTCTGTAGACTGTCCTGTTCACCGGCAGGATAAATTCACCGATCAGCTGCTCAACCCGGCCGCCGAAGCCCTTCTTGAACTCATAGACGCCGTAGTCATCCGCGTCTTTTGAGAAGTTTCCGGAAATGCCGTAGAAATTGTAGCGGGGAATCTTATGCTCAAGGGCATAGCGGATGATTGCCAGCTGGATGGCATAGGGTGCGTAGTACTTCCGGTATTCATCTTCCGCGGCGGAATAGAGATAAACGATCTCATTGTCATAGATAATGAAGAACGAGGCGGCCATTTCGAGAAGGGAACCGTGTTCCGCTTCGGTTTCGTCAGCTTCCTTCCATTTCTTTTCGTTGAGATCCAGCGCTTCCTGGATGACTCTCTGTTTCTTGACAAACTTTTTGGAATTCGGCGTCTCC
>JAUNJW010000181.1:0-607 GCA_030533035.1 Erysipelotrichaceae bacterium | reverse complement strand
TGTCAGCGTCCAGCTGTTCTTTTTCTTTTTTCAGATTCTCACGGAACTCATTGAGATCCAGGTAGGCGAGAAGAACCTTCGCGTGTTCGCCATAGGCCTCCAGCTGTTTTACGTAGAAGTCCTTTTCCCGCATCTCGAAGCCGCGGCGCTGGGCGGTGCGTTCTTCCATCTGAATGAACTTGCCGATTTCTTCCGGCTTCAGTTCCCGCACCTGGATGCCCTGTTTGACGGTCTTGTTCACGCTCCATCTGGTCTGCTGGTCCATCTCCTTGAGAACCTGGGCTTCCGTCTTGCCCCTCAGGTCCAGGGTGAAGATCCAGCTGATCATGGTAAAGGCGGAATAGTCACGCACAAAGCCCCGGTGTTCAAAGCCGTTTCTTTCCAGCGCTTCCTTCACATAGCTGTTGTCATAGCCGCCCTCAACTTCATTGCCGTCGATGTCGCGCTCGACATGGTCGATGTTCGGATTGATCAGCATGTACACGACCTTCTGCTTCGCCAGGTGCTTCTTCAGCTTTGCGGTAAAGAAGGCGAGGGTGTCCTCATCGTGATAGTCCATCAGGAAGCCGCTCTGGGCGTGGCAGAAACGGTAAATCTTCATCAGGGG
>JAUNJW010000020.1 GCA_030533035.1 Erysipelotrichaceae bacterium | reverse complement strand
AAATGAACCCGCCTTTGCATTGGTTTGTTTCAGATCCGGATATGGGGCTTTACATGTTGATGAACTGGTTTTCCTCAAAGAGATCCTGGAGTTCAATGAAATTATAGACAGCGCCGATCAGGTTGGCGTCCGCCTGGTACCGGCAGACCATGACTTCCGGCTTCGGGATGACCGGAATCCAGGCGTTGTCAAAGACATCGTCGACAGCCTCTTTGACGAGGTCAATGAACATCGGCTCATTGGAAATGCCGCCGCCGATCAGGACTCTTTCAGCGTCGAGGACTGCCTGCAGGTTGTAGATATGATGCGCCAGGTACGCGCAGAATTCCTTAACACCGTTCAGGGCATCCTCATTGTTTTCTTCCTTGATCATCTTGAAGGCTTTCAGGCCGTCAACATCATCCAGGCCGGTCGCTTTTTTCATGAACGCCTTGAAACCGGGAACGCCGTTGGTCATCGCGAAGATGTCGCGCTTTCCGGTCCTGTCATCCGCGTGGCCCCGGATGAAGGAGAATTCGCCGCTTGAGAAATGGGTGCCGTCAACCAGGTTGCCGTTGACGATGACGGCGCCGCCGATGCCGGTGCCGAGAATAATGCAGACGCCGTTGGTGACATACTGCATGTTGCCGAAGCCGAGTTCGGCAAGGGCCGCCGCCTTGGCGTCATTGCAGATAGTGACTCTGGCGCCGAGTTTTTCGGAGAGGATTTCAGCGACCGGGAGCTGTCTGACCCAGGTGTAGGCGCCGCCGGAGTGGGCGAAGCCTTTTTTGCGGTCAATCACGCCGGGCATCGAAATGCAGACGCCTTCTGTGCCTTCGCCGTATTTATTATAGATTTCAGAAAGATCAGCGATGAGGTCATCCATGGACTGTGTGCGGGCGTCGATTTTTCCGTGTTCGCTGAAATTGAGTTCTTCATCGAGAACGCCGAATTTGATCGCAGTACCGCCCATATCAATGGCAAGATACTTTTTCATGATGATTGTCCTTTCTATTGTTGTTGATTCAATCGTAGCATATTCAGTCATCATTTTGACAGATACGGCGGACTGAATATCCTGAAATCAAAGGGTTCCGGTATAAAACCATGCATGTAAACAACAGGAGGTGCGGCCGGCGGGGGACGGCTCTTTCACAATCCGCACACCCCGCATCCGTGTGAATGTGATATGATTATGAACTGTTCAAGGAGAGAGTATGACATTGCGGGTGAATGAAATCACAACAGAATTCCAGAATGAAAATGAGTCCGGTCTTGGTGAGGCGCTTGTTACCTCCGTCCGTTTTTTCAGGTCGTCCGGAAAGCTGGAAGTCAGCCTGCACTGCCAGTCTGTTCCCGCCTATGAGGAATACCGCGCATTCTGTGAACTTCTGAAAGAAAAAACAGCTTCGGAAGTGGAAGTCATCATGGAATGCGACAATCCGTCCGTTTCCAATGTTGATATCCATAAATATCTCGAAGGCCTCTATGAAAGACAGCCGGAAACCTCGGTGCTTTCGCAGTCAGTACTGCTGATTGAAAGCGGGGAAAAAACCGTCCGCTATCTCTTTACAGATGAAACCGGCTGTGAAATCGCCGGCGCCTTTATTCCGGACGTCGAGGAGATGCTGCGGAAGATCGGCCTGAAGGACTACCGTTGTGTCTGCGAAATGCAGAAGATCGAAGCCCCGGAAATCAGGGACATCCCGCTCCATGTCATTCCGACCGCCCAGGAAGAAGCGCCTGTGCAGAAACAGCAGAAAAAATCCTATTACCGGACAAAGACGGAAGATTATACAAGAATCGAGCTGCGCGATGTCCATGACCCGATGGGCGACATCATGTTTGACTGCGATGTCTTCGCCGAGGAGATCACCGAGATCAAGAAGACCGGCCGGATCATCCAGTCGCTTTCCGTCTATGACGGCACCGACGCGATTGTCGTCAAGCGCTTTGAAAACAACCGTCTGAGCAAGGAAGAGATCAGGGAAATCGGAAAAGGCGACAGAATCCGCATTTACGGCCGGATTGAATATGACACCTATTCCCGTGATCTTGTCTGCATGCCCAACCGCGTCGACAAGCTCGAAAAGGAAGAAATCAAAGATACAGCGGAAAACAAGAGGATTGAATGGCACTGCCATACGAATATGTCCGAAATGGACGCTGTCTGCGATATCAAGGAAATCGTCAATTATGCCTTCGATATCGGCCATAAAGGCATCGTGATCACCGACCACGCCGACGTGCAGTCGTTCGTCAAGGCGTTCAACGCCGCCCAGGGCTGCAAGAAAAAGGATCCTGAAAGAGGATTCAAGGTCGGCCTCGGCTGTGAGTTCAACATGTGCAATGACGAGCTGCTGATTGTCAGGAATCCTTCTGACAAGCCGATCGATGAATGTGAATACATCGCGTTCGACCTTGAGACAACAGGCCTTTCCTGCTTCTTTGACCATATGATCGAATTCGGCGGCGTCAAGATCAGAAACCAGGCCGTCGTCGATACCAAACAGCTGTTTATCAAACCGCCGGTGCCGATCCCGCCGTTTATTTCCTCCAAGACCAATATCACCAACGCCATGGTCGCAAATGCCAGAACATTCCCGGAAGCGGTGGATGATATTCTTGAGTGGATCGGCGACGCTGTGCTGGTTGCGCACAACGCGACCTTCGATATCCATTTTCTCAATGAGGAACTGCGCCGGATCGGCCGGAAACCGTTAACCAACACAGTCATCGACACCCTCGATATGTCGCGGGCGATCCTGAAGGAGAGAAGGGCGTTCCGTCTCGGCAATATCGCCAGAAACTACCATGTCTCCTATGATGAGGAAGTGGCTCACCGTGCTGATTATGATGCCGATGTGCTCGGATCCGTTTTCCTGTGCCTGTTAAGGGACGCGAAAAACAAATTCCATGCCCGCACGATCAATGACCTGCAGACAAAGATCCAGGATAAGGATTCCTATGTCAAAAACAGGCGCATGCATGTCTGCGCCGTCGCGAAGAACCATGACGGCGTCCGTGATCTCTACAAGCTGGTCACCGAGTCCAACACCAAAACACTTGCGGTCATGGGCAAGGCTTCCGGCAAGGAAGGCACCGACGTCGCGGCTGAGGCAAGAGTCCTGCGCTCAAGCCTGAACGCGAGAAGGGAAAACCTGCTGATCGGCAGCGCCTGCTATAACGGCGAGGTGTTTGAGCTTGCCTGCAACGGCGATGATCAGAGACTGCGTGAGGCAATCAGCTTCTATGACTACATTGAAGTGCAGCCGTTAAGCAATTTCTCTGTTTTCCTGGCACTCGGCAATGTGCCGGATCTGACCAGGCTCAAGCAGGTCATCCGCCGGATTATCGACACCGCCAGGGAAATGGGAAAGCCGGTCATCGCTGACTCAGACGCCCATTACTGCAAAAAGGATGAGAAGATCTTCCGCGACGTCTACATCATGTCACAGGGTGTCGGCGGCGCGACCCATCCGCTGTACATCCGTGATGACGCCCTGCGCTACAGAACGAAGAACCCCGATCAGCATATCCGTCTGACTGAGGAAATGAAAAAGGAATTCTGGTGGCTTGAAGACGACGCCCTGACCGAGGAAATCGTTGTCACCAATCCCAATAAGCTGTTTGAGCAGATTGAGGAAGTCAGGCCTGTGCCCAGCGGCACATTCCCGCCGCATGTGGAGGGCTCGGATGACAAGCTGCGCGCCATCTGCCATAACACGGCAAAGAACATGTACGAGTTCGAAGGTAAGATTCCTGAAATCGTCACAGCCAGACTTGAAGAAGAGCTCGACAATATCATCCGCAACGGATTCGGCGTGCATTATTACATCGCCCATCTGCTTGTCAAAAAGTCCAATGAGGACGGCTATGTCGTCGGCTCAAGAGGTTCGGTAGGATCTTCCTTTACCGCGACGATGTCCGGCATTACCGAAGTCAATCCGCTGCGGCCGCATTATCTGTGCCCGAAGTGCCATTACAGCGAATGGATCGACGATCCGGAGGTCAAGAGCGGCTTCGACCTGCCCGACAAGACCTGTCCGCACTGCGGCGCGACCATGCGCGGCAACGGCCAGAATATCCCGTTCCAGACGTTCCTCGGCTTCAATGCCGACAAGACGCCTGATATCGACCTGAACTTCTCGAATGAATACCAGTGGCGGGCCCATGCCTTCATCAAGGAAGTCTTCGGTGAAGACCATGCCTTCCGCGCCGGTACGATCGGCACAGTCGCCGAAAAGACGGCGTACGGCTATGTCACCGGCTATTGCGAGAAGATGAATATCACCGACATGCGGCGGACGATGAAGGATTATCTCGCCAGCGGCTGCCAGAATGTCAAGCGCACAACCGGCCAGCATCCCGGCGGCATCATCATTATTCCGGATGAGTATATCGCCGAGGATTTCACCCCGGTCCAGTATCCGGCCAACGACCCGACTTCCGACTGGAAGACCACCCATTACGACTTCCATGACATCCATGACAATGTCCTGAAATTTGATATCCTCGGCCATGTCGACCCGACCGCGATGAGGATGCTGCAGAATATCGCGCAAAGAAAGCCGATGGACATTCCGATGAATGATCCGGAGACTCTTTCCCTGTTCTACAGCGACGAAGCCCTCAGGGCTGATCCCCGCATCTATAAAAAAGAAACAGGTGCCCTGGGCCTGCCGGAATTCGGCACCAGAACAACCAGAAACGTTCTTGAGGAAACCCGGCCGCACAGCTTCTCGGATCTGGTCATTATCTCAGGCCTGTCCCACGGAACCGACGTCTGGAGCGGCAATGCCCAGGATCTCGTCAGGGCCGGCCACCCGATCGGCGAAGTCATCGGATGCCGTGACGATATCATGACCTATCTTCTTGATAAAAAGCTCGAACCGATTGACGCCTTCAAGATCATGGAGGACGTCCGTAAGGGCAGGGGCTTACGGCCCGACCAGGAAGAAAAGATGAAATCGCACAATGTGCCGGACTGGTACATCGGCTCCTGCAAGAAGATCAAGTACATGTTCCCGAAAGCCCATGCTGTGGCATACGTTATGATGGCGATGCGAATCGCCTGGTACAAGGTGCATGAACCGGTCAATTTCTACATCCAGTTCCTTTCGCTGCGCTGCGACGCCTACGAAATTGAGACAATGTCCAAGGGCATCGAGGCAGTCCGCATGAGGATGCAGGACATCCAGGCCAGGATGCAGGACCGCAATGCCGCGGTTCCTGTCTCCAACAAGGAGAAATCCCTGTATGACACCCTGGAAGCCTGTGAGGAACTCTACGCCAGAGGTTTTAAGATCGGCATGGTTGACCTCTATAAATCCAAAGCCACAAGCTTCTGCGCCGACCCGGATGATGAAAGAACAATCATCCCGCCGTTTACCGTGATTGACGGCCTTGGCGACAACGTCGCCCGCACCGTGGAAGCAGCCAGAAACGAAGCGGCATTCATTTCCAAGGAAGATATTCTCAAGCGGACCCAGCTGTCAGCGACCCTGCTGAAAAAACTGGATACGCTCGGCTGCCTGGAAGGAATGCAGGAAACCAACCAGATGTCTCTGTTCTGATTTCTGTTCTGTTTTCAATTGACATCAGACATATCAAAGAGATATAAATATTAAATGTAAATGCGATGAAGGGGATACGGTCCTTCCATGTGCCAATCAAGAGAGTCAGCCGGCTGGTGTGAGGCTGATGCGGCAGGGAATGATTACTGCCCCGGAGCAGCGCCCGAAAGGGAATGCCGTCTTCCGCGTTAAGGAATTGAGGTGTCCGTATATAAGATACGGGAAATAAGGTGGTACCGCGCACGTTCAGCGTCCTTGTCAAAGGACGCTTTTTATTTGTTTGAAGAGGAGAGAACATGATTAATTTCAAGGAAGATGAACAGCTCAATATGCTGAATCACAGCTGTGCCCATCTGATGGCGCAGGCTGTCAAGCACCTGTATCCGCAGGCCAAGTTCTGGGTCGGTCCGGTTGTCGAGGAAGGTTTCTATTATGACATCGACCTCGGCGATGACGTCATCCGCGATGACGATCTGCCGAAGATCGAAAAGGAAATGAAGAAGTGCGTCAAGGCAGCCAAGAACATTGTCCGCCATGAGATCAGCCGCGAGGAAGCGCTTGAACAGTTCAAGGATGATGAATACAAGGTTGACCTGATCGAAAGAATGCCGGAAGGCACAAACATTTCCATGTATACCCAGGG
Source organism: Erysipelotrichaceae bacterium (assembly GCA_030533035.1). Lineage (GTDB taxonomy): Bacteria > Bacillota_I > Bacilli_A > Erysipelotrichales > Erysipelotrichaceae > Bulleidia. The sequence continues at coordinate 7,683 of JAUNJW010000020.1, read as the reverse complement.
CGACTTCACTGACCTCTGCCGCGGTCCCCATGTCGAAAACACAAAGCTGCTGAAGAACTTCAAGCTGCTCAAGCATTCCGGCGCTTACTGGAAGGGCGATGAAAACAACAAGGTCCTTCAGAGAATCTACGGCGTATGTCTGCCGACCCCGGAAGCCCTTGAAGCCCACATGCAGGATCTTGAAGACGCCAAGCAGAGAGACCACAGAAAGCTCGGCAAGGATCTGTCCGTCTTCATGTTCTCTGAAACAGTCGGCTCCGGTCTGCCGATGTGGCTGCCCAACGGCCTGACCATGAGACGTCTGCTGTCCGATTACATCATGGACAAGGAACTGGCCCAGGGCTATGTCCATGTCAAGACACCGGTTGTCGTCTCCACAAAGCTGTACAAGATCTCCGGCCATCTGGCTCATTACAAGGATGACATGTTCCCGATCATGGAGCGTGACAATGACGAATACTGCCTGCGTCCGATGAACTGTCCGGAACACATGATCATGTTCAGAAGCACACTGCATTCCTACCGCGACCTGCCGGTCAGAATCGCTGAAATCGCCGATGACTTCCGCTTCGAGGCGGCAGGCGCCATCACCGGCATCGAAAGATCAAGGGCATTCACCCAGAATGACTCCCATATCTTCTGCCGTCCTGACCAGATCGCTTCCGAAATCAAGAATGTCACAAAGCTGATCCTTGATGTCTATAAGGATTTCGGTTTTGAAAACTATTCCTTCCGTCTTTCCCTGAGAGATCCTCAAAACGCTGAAAAGTACTTCGGCAATGATGATCTCTGGGCAAGAAGCGAAGCGGAACTCCGCGAAGTGCTGAAGGAAATGGAAGTTCCGTTCTATGAGGCGCTCGGCGAAGCGGCCTTCTACGGACCAAAGATCGACGTCCAGGTCAGAAGCGCACTCGGCCATGACGTCACACTGTCCACAATCCAGCTTGACTACCAGCTGCCGGAAAGATTCGAACTTGAATATGTTGATTCCACCGGCTCCAGGGTCAGACCTGTTGTCATCCACAGGGCAATCCTCGGCTCCATCGACCGTTTCATCGCCTTCCTGCTGGAAGAGACAAAGGGCAACCTGCCGCTGTGGCTGGCACCGCGCCAGGCAGTTGTCATCCCGGTCGCTCCGGGCACCCATACAGAGTATGCCGAAAAGATCGCTGACATGCTGAAGGCAAAGGGTGTCAGGGTCTCGGTTGACAACCGCAATGAAAAGCTCGGCTACAGAATCCGTGAAGCACAGACTTCCAAGATCCCGGTTGAGCTGGTTGTCGGCGACAAGGACATCGAAGGCAATGCCGTCACGGTCCGCCGCTACGGAAAGAAGGAAGCTGTCACAATGACAGTCGATGAATTCATGGCTGCCGTCATGGATGAAATCAATTCCAAGAGATACGCGTGATTATTTCACTGGAAAACTGATTCAAACAGGTATATATTCAATATTGTCATCCGACCGCGAAGAGCGATCTGAGCGGAAAGCTGCAGAATGAAGCTGATTTACATTAGTGATTCTGTCCCTGCCGGAAGACGGGGACTTTTCATTTCAGGAGGAAAAAACATGGAAACAAGAATCGCAGTTATTGCCATCATCGTTGAAGACCGCGACAGCGCCGCTTCAATGAACAGTGTTCTGCACGAGTACGCTGAGTACATTATCGGCAGGATGGGAATCCCTTACAGGGAAAAGGGGATCTCACTGGTGTCCGTCGCCGTAGACGCGCCCAATGAGATTATCAACGCACTGACAGGAAAGCTCGGCAACATTGCCGGCCTGACTGCCAAGGCCGCTTATTCAAAAGCATGAAAGGAAAAAGAAACAGCATGAACACAAAAAAACTTATGAGCGCTGCGCTGGCCGCACTTCTGCTGGCAGGCTGCTCAGCCGGCGGCACAGCCGGCGGCGACGCTGCCGGCACAACTGAAACTGCCGCAGCAGAAAATCTGAAGATTCTTTCGCCGACAGGCGCACCTTCACTCTCACTGCTGCCGATCGTTCTCGGCGGCAAAAACACAGTCGAGACAGTCGAAGGCGCTGATCCCCTGCAGGCAGCCCTGGTCAATCCGGACGCTGAATATGATGTAATCATCTGCCCGACAAACCTCGGCGTGAAACTGGCATCCGCCGGCAAGACAGACTACCGTCTGCTCGACGTTGTCACATGGGGCAACCTCTATATCATCGGTTCCGATGAAAGCGACCTTGAGGCTGGCCATAAAGTCGCCGCCTTCGGTGAGCAGGCTGTGCCGGGTCTTGTCTTCAAGAAGACATATTCCGACATCGGCGCAGACGTATCCTTCGCTTATCAGACCGGCCAGGAGACAATGGCCGCGCTGCTTTCCGGCGACGCCGACGCTGCTTTGATCGCTGAACCGGCTGCCACAGCCGCCATTGCCAAGGGCAAGGAGCAGGGCAAGGAATTCAAGGTGATCTCCGACGTCCAGAAAGAATGGGGCGAAAACGGATTCCCGATGGCAGGTCTCTTCGTCAACTCCAAAACATACGAAGAAAACAAGGCAATGATCACTGACCTGGTCAACCAGATGAAGGAATTCACTGATGGCGTCAATCCTGACGACGCGTCCGCACTGATTGACGCTCTCAACCAGGCGGGCATCGAACAGTTCGGTGTGCCGAGCGCTGAAATCATCGGCAAGTGCTGGAAGAGAATGAACATCAGCATCAGGGACGCCGCTGAATGCAAGGACGATGTCGCCGCATTCCTGAAAGTCTTCGGCGTTGACAATGTCGACGGCGCATTCGCTGAATAAGGAAAACCATAAGTAAGAACAGCTGTTTTTCAGACGGCTGTTCTTTTTATTTTGGGCGAAACCGATAGTTGGTGAAATCATGAACAAGCTGATGTATAATACTGACAGGAATGGGTTTTTTGTCATGAAAAAAGAGCACCTTATCACCACTGCAGTGCTGCTGATCCTGTGGCAGACCGCCGCAATATGCGTGCATAATGACATCCTGATTCCGTCACCCATGCAGACAATGAGCTGGCTGTTCAGCTCGCTGCAGAGTGCCAAATTCTATTCTGCCGTCGGGGCGAGTGTATACAGGATTATGGGCGGCTGGCTGATCTCCATGGCCGCAGCGCTCGTACTCAGTATTATCTGCTATCTGGTTCCGGTCTTCGCAAGACTGTTTGAGCCGCTGCAGATTCTGACCCGCACAATCCCCAACGTCAGCTATATTATCATCGCCCTGATCTGGCTCGGCTCCGAGGGAGCGGTCAGACTGGTCTGCTTCCTGATCCTGTTTCCGATCTTCATGAACGGTTTCATGAACGCGCTGCAGAGGGAAAGCAGGGACACGCGCGATGCGGAAGCGATCTATCCGGAAACAGTTCCGGAACGGATCAGAAAGAGAATTCTGCCTGAGCTTGGCGCTGAGATCTTCAGCACCGGCAAAACCGCGGCTTCCATGGGATTCAAGGTCGGGGTCATGGCGGAAATTCTCGGCAGTGTGCAGAACGGCATCGGCAGATCAATCAACTTCTGCCGGCTGGATCTCAATACTGCCGGAATCCTCGGCTGGACAATCGTGCTGATTGTTCTCGCCGCCTGTATAGATACCTTGTTTGGAAAGATAAACAATATAGTGAAGGAGGAACAAGGATGGAAAGACTGAACGGAGCTGCGCTTGCGAAGATTGACGCAATCGTAGCCAGCCACAAGGGAGAACCGGGCCCTTGCATCGTCATGCTGCATGACGTACAGAACGAACTCGGTTACGTGCCGTTTGAGGCAATGGAAAAGATTGCTGAAGCCTGCGGAACAAGTGTTGCCGAAGTTTACGGTGTCGTAATGTTCTATGCCCAGTTCACCACCGAACCCAAAGGCAAGCATGTCATCAATGTATGCCTCGGTACTGCCTGCTACGTCAAGGGCGGACAGAAACTTATCGACCAGGCTGTAGAACTCACAGGCGCACCGGTCAACGGTACAAGCGCTGACGGCCTGTTCTCACTTGATGCGACTAGATGCCTGGGTGCCTGCGGTCTGGCTCCCGTTGCGGTTGTTGACGGCAAGGTTATCGGTGCCGCCACAGAAGGCAACAAGCTTCTGACAGAACTCAAGGCAATCATCAACGAAGAGAAGAGTGCCTCACTGAGGTCCTGATATGCAGGCGAAAGAAATTGCCGACGTCCTTCATGCCGTCCCGCTGACACTGTGGGACGAGGAACATCAGAATCACGAGTATAAAAACGTATTCGCAACAGACCTTATGAGCGATGCGCTTGCCCTGATTCAGAATGATGAAGAGTCGACTGTTCTTTTGACCGGCTTATGCAACACACAGACACTGCGCACAGCCGAAATGCTCGATGTCAGATTCATCGTGTTTGTCAGGGGGAAATTCCTGCTTGACGACGCGATCGAAATGGCTAAGAACATGGGAATTGTCTGTCTGGCAAGCGATTATACAATGTATGACGCCTGCGGCCGTCTTTACCAGAAAGGACTGACAGGAATTTATGGATAACAGTATTCTGCACAAGGAATATACGGTAGTACAGGATGACTATGTCAATGCCGGCAAGGTTTCCTCGGACATCAAGTCCACACTTTCCGAGATCGGTATTTCCCCGAAAGTGCTGAGGAAAATCGCGGTTGCGAGCTATGAGTCCGAAATCAACCTGATCATCCACGCCTACGGCGGAAAAGTGTTCCTGGATGTCGGTGAAGACGGAGCCGTATCCCTTGTTTTCAAGGATCCGGGTCCCGGTATTCCCGACCTGGAAAAAGCTCTGACTCCCGGCTGGTCAACCGCCAGTGAAAAAGCGCGCGGCATGGGTTTCGGCGCCGGCATGGGTCTGCCGAACATCCAGCGCGTCACCGATGAATTCAACATCGAATCATCACCGGCCGGAACAACTCTGTCGCTTGTCTTCAGGTCTCCTGTATGAGAAGGAGTGTCGTCCATTACACGCTTGAGCGGTGCATCCGCTGCATGAAATGCGTCAAGGCATGCCCGACAAGCGCTCTGTCAATGGACAATGACAGGGTTGTCATCGATCAGCAGCGCTGCATCAACTGCGGCCGCTGCATCATGTCCTGCCACAACCGCGGACTTCTGGCGCAGGGAAGCACGCTTGAGGACATAGCGAATTACGAGTATACAATCTGCCTGGTTCCGGGTGCCCTGATCAGCCACTGCAGCTCAATGGAGGAAGCGCAGGATCTCTTCCATGCGATCCGCATGCTTGGCTTTGACGAAGTGGTGGACATCACGGAATACACGGCCCTGCATCTCAAGGAAGTCGAACTGATGGCAGGGGAGAATACCGGCGATCCCTATATCGCCAGTTTCTGCCCGGTTATCACAAGACTTGTACAGACATCGCACAAGTCGCTTCTTGATTCACTTCTGCCGGTCAAATTCTGTTCGGAAATTGCGGCGAAGGATATCCGCAGGAAGTATTCCAACAGGAATATCGGAATCTTCAATCTCTGCGAATGTGAATCCAAGCTGGAATATGCCAAATATCCATACGGCAATCTCCAGTATGAAGTTGACCACGCGCTGGCCCTGACCGACATCTTCCCGATGATCCGCAAGAACATGCACAAGGGATATGACAATGTCTCCTTCTGCAAGGAAGGCCTGCAGGTCTGCAATCCCCAGCGGATTATCAAGAAGGATGATTATCTGGTCGCGGACGGTTATGACAAGGTGTCGACAGTCCTTGACATGGCTGAATTCGGCCTGCTCAACGACTTCAAGCTGCTGATCCTGTATCCGTGTTTCAACGGCTGCATCGGCGGCCACATGCTGTGGGGCAACAGCTTCCTTGTCACAAACAACATCGATGCTCTGACGGCCCAGGCGTCCAAGCGGGCGGCTGATCTGCCGTTTGACGAGATCTACACCGATGAATTCTCAAGAAATGATGATGACAGCCGCTCATTCCTCGAACGGACCAGGTTCTTCCGTATGGTCAACGAGGAATTCGAAAGGCTGCCCGGCTATGACTGCAGCGCCTGCGGCATGCAGACATGCAGAGTCATGGCTGAGGAAATCGTCAAGGGAAACAGAACGGAAGATGACTGCAGGGTTCTCAAGGCCCTGAAGGAGACAAAAAATGACAGTCAGGGAATTGATTGAAAGAACAGGCTGGAAACTCTCCACACCCACGCTCAGTACCGATGTTGAAGTGGAAGGCGCTTACTGCGGCGATCTGCTCAGCTGGGTCATGGGCAACGGGGAACCGCAGCAGGCCTGGATCACTGTCCAGGTGCACGCGAATGTCATCGCGGTCGCGCTGCTGAGAGAATTCTCCTGTCTGATCGTGGCCGACGGTGCCAATGTCACCGATGAGTTCGCAGAGAAAGCCGCAGCGGAAGAGCTGATCGTGCTGGAAAGCGGTCTGCCGGTTTACGAAAGTGCCAAAAAACTCGTTGAGTTAGGTATCTGAAATGTTTTACGATCTGCACATGCACAGCTGTCTGTCGCCCTGTGCGGAAGACGCCATGACGCCGAACAATATCTGCAACATGGCATTTATCAAAGGTCTTGATCTGATCGCCGTGACAGATCACAATTCCACTAAGAATCTTCCCGCCATCGCTGAAGTCGCCGGTTCCATCGGTCTGAAAATGCTGTATGGGGCAGAGCTTGAGACGAGCGAGGAAGTCCATGTGCTGGGATTGTTCAGCCGGCTTGAAAAAGCGCTTAAGTTCCAGGAATGGATTGATTCAAAGATGCCGTCAGTCAAAAACGACGAAGACTATTTCGGCCATCAGTGGATCATGAATTCCCGCGACGAGAAAACCGGCGACGAGGAACGGCTGCTTCTGGTATCCCTGAGCGCGACGCTTGAGGAAACTGCGGCTGCCATCCACGAATACGGCGGCAGGGTAATCCTTGCCCACGTCCTTGACAGGGCGAACAGCGTCACCCATCAGCTCGGATTCATTCCGATGGACCTGCCTTATGACGGCCTTGAGGTCAAGAATGAGGAGCAGCGGCTGCGGGTGATTGAGACCAATCCATGGGTCACAGAGGATTCCACCAACTGGTTCATCGATTCAGACGCCCATTATCTGACTGATATCAGTGAACCTGATCATTTCCTCCGTGAATCCGTATACAAGAAACTGTGGGGTGATGACGTATGATGGAAGATCTCGCCATGCACATTCTCGAAATCCTGATGAACAGCATCAAGGCAGGCGCCAGCCTGATCACGCTGAAAATCAGGGACAGCTTCAATGATGATGTGATCGCATTCTCGATTGAAGATGACGGCAAGGGAATGGACGAAGAAATGGTGAAGAAAGCGGCTGACCCGTTTACCACTTCCCGGACGACCCGCCGGATCGGCATGGGCCTCGCCTTTATGAAAGGCCTGGCGGAAACATGCAACGGCGACTTCCGGATCGAAAGCACAGTCGGCAAAGGCACCGTGGTGCATGCTTCGGTGCAGAAGCTCAACATCGACACGCCGGATCTCGGCAATCTCGGTGAGATGATGATGGAATCCATCCAGTCGGATGAGAACATCGACTATGTGCTTGAATATGAGACCGATTACGGTCAGTTTGTCTTTGATACCCGGATCATCAAGGAGGAACTGGCAGGTGTCAGCCTGCTGGAACCGGAAATCCTGATCTGGATTAAAGAATATATTAACCAGGGAATTGAACAGGCTAAGGAGGACA
>JAUNJW010000180.1 GCA_030533035.1 Erysipelotrichaceae bacterium | reverse complement strand
GACAAGAATTGTCGGACATATCCTGTTCCATTCCGTCCCGTATTTCTCCCAGGATCCTTCCGATCTTGAATATGAAGAATATAACAAGCTGGGAACAGCAGCTTCCATGGGATGTATCCGCCTCTGTGTGGAAGATGTCCTGTGGATCTACAACAACTGTCCGGTCGGTACGACAGTTGAACTGTATGATGATTACGACTATCCGGGACCCCTCGGAAAGCCAACCCCTCTGACAATTGATGTCAATGATTCCAGAAGAGGATGGGATCCTACTGATCCTGATCCCAATAATCCCTGGAACTGATCTGAAATACCATGAGCCGGTACAGCAGCCGGCTCGTTTTCTTTTATGAAAGCTTTTATTCACAAAGAAAAGAATGCCTGATTTCTCAGACATTCTGCTTCACTGATTAATTCTTACTTGTAGCTGTCGTAGGAGAACTGCTCATACACGTGGGAAACCGGTGTATGTTCCTCGATGGACTTGATTGTCTCAGCGATCATGTTGGCAATGGAAAGAATTGTGATCTTGTCTGTTCCGGCCTTCTTTTCCTCGCTCAGCGGGATTGTGTCTGTGACAACGATTTCCTTGATGACAGAGTTATTGATCTTGGAGATGGCATCGCGGGAGAAGATGGCATGTGTAATGCCGACATAAACTTCTTTTGCGCCATGGTCCTTCAGGATCTGGCAGCCGGCAACGAGTGTGCCTGCTGTATCGCAGATATCATCAACGACGATGCAGATTTTGTCTTTGACATCACCGATGACATTCTGGGCCTCAACCATGTTGGGCTTGGGTCTTCTCTTGTCAATGATGGCGATCGGCGCGTCGAGCATGTCGGCCAGTGTTCTGGCTCTGACAACTCCGCCGTGGTCCGGGGAAATAACAACGACATCATCTGCCGGGAAATTCTTTTCAGAGAAATACTTGCCAATCATCGGTACTGCTGTCAGATCATCGATCGGGATATCGAAATAGCCCTGGATCTGGGCGGCGTGCAGATCGAATGTCAGGATGCGGTTGGCACCTGCTGTCTGCAGCAGATTGGCAACGAGCTTGGATGTGATCGGCTGACGGGGCTTTGCCTTGCGGTCCTGTCTGGCATAGCCGTAATACGGCATGACGATGTTGATTGTTCCGGCGCTGGCGCGCTTGCAGGCATCGATGCAGACAAGAACTTCCATCAGATGTTCTGTAACAGGTGTGCATGTGGACTGGATGATGAATACATCGCGGCCGCGGACTGACTGCTGCGGCTCAACAATGATTTCACCATCTGCGAAATGTTCGACCTTGATTTTGCCGAGCGGCAGACCAAGTTCCTGACATACTGCATTAGCGAGTTCGACGTTGGATGTGAGTGCGAATACGACTGCTTCCTTAACCATTTTTACCTCTTTCCTTCTGAATGCGCCTTTAGATTAAAAGTTTTCCTATGATTCGTCAAGGCAAACACCGTGACATACCGTCATTTAAAGTGGAAAAAGCCATATATTTAATGGCTTTTTAATTCAGTCTCTGTTTTTCAGATATTCTTCGGCGCCGGCCAGCTCTGCTTTGTCATTGCAGCCCTGTACTTCCTGCCAGTCGGAAGCTGTCAGCGCCTTGACTGTATGACCCAGTCTGTTCATGATTTCAACCAGGTCGGTAATGTAGTATTCATGCTGGGCATTGTCATTCTTCAAAAGAGCCAGTCCTTCCCAGAGAGACTCATTGTTGAAGCAGTAGATCCCCATGTTGACTTCACGGACTTCTTTTTCTTCGTCTGTGGCGTCCTTGTATTCAACAATCTTTGCGACAGTGCCGTCCGCGTTGCGGATTACTCTGCCGTAAGGTCTTTCTTCCGGCAGCTCAGCTGTCAGGATGACCATGTCCGCGTCTTCGCAGGCGTCATACAGAGCCTTGTAGGTGGAAGGTCTGACACAGGGGCAGTCGCCGTTGGCAACCAGGGTCAGTCCTTTTTCATCTTTTAACATTGTTGCCTGCATGACAGCGTGTCCGGTGCCGAGCTGGGGCTCCTGAACCGCGAATTCGCACAGACCCTTCATCTGTTCTTCCACAAGTTCGTGGCGGTAGCCGACAATAATGACAATTCTTTCCGCGCCGGCTTCCTTAACAGATTCATAGTCTCTTTCAATCATGGTTTTGCCAAGAATGGTGTGAAGAACCTTGGGCAGATCGGATTTCATGCGGGTGCCTTTTCCGCCGGCCATAATCACTGCGTTTCTCATAGTCTTTATTCTCCTGTATATATTCTCGTCTTTCTGACAAAGTATCTTTCTTCTCTGAGCTGTTCCATGGAATCTTCCAGAAGATCCCTGTTTCTTGTAATGCCGAAGACAGTTGAACCGCTGCCTGACATCAATACGCCGTCAAAGCCCATATCGCTCAGTTTCTGTCTGACTGTGCGGATCTCTTTGACCAGCTGGACGGCAGCCGGTTCAAGACTGTTGCCCAGGCTGGAGATCACGCCCTGGTAATCATCCTCGATGAGGGCATTCATCATCGCGATACAGTCCGGATGTTCAGACTCCTGGCTGTCCACGATTTCAAAAGCTTCCTTGGTGGATACACCGCGGCGCGGTTTGACCAGCAGGATGTCAAAATCCGGATCGCACTGGAACGGCATGATCTTTTCACCGATGCCTTCCACCAGAGCAGGCTTGTTAATAAGGCAGAACGGCACATCGGCCCCGACCATCTTTCCGGTTTCAATCAGTTCTTCCCTTGAAAGGTCCAGTCTCAGCATCCGGTTGATCATCCGGATCGCGGCTGCCGCGTCGGCGCTGCCGCCGGCAAGACCTGCTCTTGTCGGGATATGCTTGGAAAGACTGCAGGCAAAGTTTTCGGTGATGCCGTATTTTTCCTTCATGACCATAATCGCCTTGATGATCGTGTTCTTCTCATTGACCGGCAGATAGCTGCGGTTAAGAGCCAGCGAAGTTTCCTCAGCGATATTCATTTCCAGAATATCGTAAAAATTGATCGGCACCATAATCATTTTCAGTTCATGATAGCCGTCATCCCTTCTGCCGACCACATCAAGGCAGAGATTGATTTTTGCGTAAGCGCGCTCTTTCATATAAGTTCCTCGTATATCCTGCGCAGTTCGTCCACACTCAGCTGCTGGGCTCTTCGTCCCTGTTCAATACCGGCTTTCTCCAGTACCTCTTTTGCTTTGTCGGCGTCCTGCAGGTATTCTCTGAGATTGTTGTAAATGGTTTTCCTTCTCTGTTTGAAACAGGCTCTGACCAGATCGAAGAATTCCGTCAGTTCTTTCTGGGAAATGGAACTGTCTTTCCTGGCAAACTGGATGATGACAGAATCCACTGCCGGGGAAGGATTGAATGATCTGCCCGGAACTGTAAACAGTTTCTTCACATCAAACAGATACTGTCCTTCCGCGCTCAGGGCGCTGTATTCCGGATCGGAAGGCTTTGCGGCGAAACGGTCGCCGACCTCCTTCTGCACCATAACGGTAATATAGGAAATGGAAGGACATTCGAAGATTCTGAACAAGACGGGCGTTGTTATGTAATAAGGAAGATTGGCACAGACGGAAACCGAACCATATTCTTCCTTCAGCTCCCGAACCTTCTGTTCCAGATCGCAGGTCATAAAGTCCTGCAGAAGGATTTCCACATTGTCATATTCAGAAAGCACATCATTGAGAACCGGGATCAGGTTTTCATCGATTTCATAGGCTGTCACATGTCTGGCATTTTTGGCCAGCTGTTCTGTCAGGCCGCCGATGCCGGGACCGATTTCAATCACCGCTCCCTCACAATGGGACATCTGCGCGCATCTTTCCACGATCACCGGATCCACAAGAAAATTCTGGCCGAAGTTCTTTTTCGCCCTTAAGCCGTATTGTTCAAGTATTTCTTTTGTCCTTGACGGTGTGGAAATTGCCCGTTTACTCATCGCTTTCTAATACCTTTCGCAGTTCTTCTTTTGTGATGCCCAGACAGTTCAGTCTGTTTTTCATGGTTTTGGCGCTGCCGAAGCCGATATGTAATATCCGCCCGGCCTTCTGTCTCAGCTCAGCGCTGTTCTCTCCGCCGAGCAGTCCCAGTTCGCTCATATCCGCGGATGTGATTGTCTCTGTGACATTATCCTCATAGATAATCAGATTGGCCAAAGCTTCCGCCAGGTCTTTTTCCTGCGCATGCTCGACGCCGACCTTCTTGTCTGTTTTTGCCACAGCTTTATCAATAAACGCGTTTTCGCAGCCAGGCACCAGCCGGTTGATTTCGTTGCGGATCCTGTTGCCGGGTGAATCCGGATCAGTGAAGATGATCACGCCTCTTTTCTCTTTAGCGGTTCTGATTTCTTCAATGACCTTCTCACCCAGCGATGTGCCGCCGGTTTCAATCGTGTCACAGTCGAAATACTTCTTGAGTGCCGCTGTATCATGGCGGCCCTCCACAACAATCAGCTGTCTGATCCGCTTCATTGACCGCAGGCTCCCAGGAATCTGTCCCAGTTGGCATTGATGACAGACGCCATATGTTCCTCGGTTGTATTCCTGACTTCCGCCATTTTCTTTACAATCAGCGGAATATAGGAAGGCTCGTTTCTCTTTCCCCTATAAGGCGTCGGCGCCATATAGGGGCAGTCTGTTTCGGAAAGCAGCCACTTTTCATCAATCTCAGCACATACTTCCACCGAGTGGCGGGCATTCTTGAACGTAAGAGCTCCGCCCAGGGCAATGTAAT
>JAUNJW010000179.1 GCA_030533035.1 Erysipelotrichaceae bacterium | reverse complement strand
TTTCAGCCCAGATCGAGGCACTGGAAAAGCAGCAGACAAGACTGCTGGAAATGATGGACGAAGCCAAAACGATCGAGGACATGATCGCGGTCGAGGACAGGCTGTCCGAAGTGCAGTATCAGCTCAACAGCCTGAAGACAAACCGGGAATCCATGGACACTGACATCGCCTATTCAACGATCAGTATTGTCCTGCGCGAAGTCAGGGTATATGCCGAAGTCAATGAGAGCTTCCTTCAGAGACTGGGCAACCGGCTCGGCAACGGCTTTGTGAAATTCGGCGACGATGTGCAGGCACTGATTCTTGGCTTTGCCGGAGCGCTTCCGTATCTGCTGGTGCTGGCGGTGATCCTGATCGTGCTGAAAAAGACAGGCGTCTTCAGCCGGCTTCATATCCGCATGCCGAAAATCTTCAGAAAAAAGAATCAGAATGAGTAAATGAAAACGGGCAGGATCAATTCCTGCCCGTCTGCTGTTATTCAGTCCGCGGTTTCCGCCGGTACGGTGTCTTCATCAGCCTTCTTCAGAATGTTCATGAATTCCTCACCGGTGATTGTTTCTTTTTCATAGAGGTAGCGGGAGATTCTGTCGAGATCATCCCGGTGTTCCTCAAGGAGTTCCTTTGCCTTGGCGTGCTGCTGGCGGACCAGGCGGATGACTCTGGCGTCAATTGCGGCCGCGGTCTTGTCGGAACATGCCAGGGTGGCGTCACCGCCGAGGTAGCGGCTGCTGACGGTGGCCATGGCCGTCATATCGAAATCATCCGACATACCGTACATGGTGATCATTGCCCGCGCCACTTTGGTGGCCTGTTCAATGTCATTGGAAGCGCCGGTGGAAATGGTGCCGAATTTGACTTCCTCGGCAGCTCTGCCGCCGGTCAGCGTGGCAATTCTGTTTTCCAGCTCTTCCTTGGTGTAAAGGTAGTGATTGCCTTCCTCCACCTGCATAGTATAGCCCAGGGCGCCGGAAGTTCTCGGAATGATCGTGATCTTCTGGACCGGAGCGCTGTCAGTCTGCAGGGCGGCGACCAGGGCATGGCCGACTTCGTGGTAGGAAACTCTGAGCTTTTCAGCGTCGGTCAGGATCGCGTTCTTCTTCTGGTAGCCGGCAAAGACGACTTCAATGCTTTCCTCAAGGTCTTTCTGGGTAACAGCTTTTCTGTTTTCCCTGACTGCCCGCAGGGCAGCTTCATTGACAATATTCGCCAGCTCAGCGCCGGAAGCGCCGGAGGCCATTCTTGCGATGACGTTGTAATCGATATTCTTTTCGGTTTTGATTCTCTTTGCGTGAACACGCAGGATTTCTTCACGCCCCTGCAGGTCAGGCAGTTCAACCGGAACCCGGCGGTCGAAACGGCCGGGTCTCAGCAGCGCCGGATCAAGTGATTCCGGACGGTTGGTGGCAGCCAGGATGACAACGCCGTTGTTGCCTTCAAAGCCGTCCATTTCCGTCAGCAGCTGGTTGAGCGTCTGCTCGCGTTCATCATTGGCGCCGGAGAGGGCACCGGTGTTGCGCTTGCCGCCGATGGCGTCGATTTCATCGATGAATACGATGCACGGCGCTTTTTCTTTGGCGTTCTTGAACAGGTCACGGACCTTGGAGGCGCCCATGCCGACAAACATTTCAACGAACTCAGAACCTGAGATTGAGAAGAACGGGACATTGGATTCGCCGGCGACCGCCTTTGCCAGCATGGTCTTGCCGGTGCCGGGGGGACCAACCAGAAGGATGCCCTTGGGCATGGTCGCGCCGATGTTCTTGTACCGGGAAGGATCGTGGAGATAGGTAACGATCTCCTGCAGATTTTCCTTGGCTTCATCTTCACCGGCGACGTCCTTGAAGCGGATTTCCTGTTCGCTTCCCTTGTAGACTCTCGCGTTTGACTTGCCGAGATTGAACGGTGAAGCGCCGCCGCTTCCCATGCCTCCTCTGCTCAGCAGCAGGCGCAGCAGGAAGGTAGCCAGCAGGATCGGGAAGAGCCAGCTGACCAGCAGGCTGATCCATGGCGAAGTCTCTTCGATGATGGCAGAACTGAACTTGATTTTATGTTCAAGCAGTCTGTCAGTCAGACCGGGATCATTCATGATTCCGGTGCGGTAAACTGTTTCATCGCCTTTTTTCTGAAAAAGGATCTGATTGGACTTGACCTCAACCTCTTCGATCTTGTCCTCATTGATTTCAGCGATGAATGTGTCATAAGATGTTTCAACGATCTGGGCCTGGCGCATCTGCGGCAGCATGAACAGATTGAGCAGGCAGAGTATAAGCATGACTACTGCGTAGTAGTAGATGATCGGTTTTCTCTGTTTATTGTTTTCATCCATGAAAGAGTCACCTCCTTTTCGATAGATGGTATTATTTTAGCACTAAAAGGACCAGAGTGCTAAAAATCTTATGTGAAATTATGTGAATGGATGTAATCTTAAAAAACCTGCATTTTGCATGCAGGTCAGCTTCTCAGATTCAGCCTGGTGATCCGGGTCGGCGTCACCGCGTCGACAGTTCCGTCTTCGGAAACAACAATGCCGAAGAAACGCTGTCCGGTCTGGGACCGCCTGACAATGTAGTTGACAGTGGAATTGAACCGGGCGCCGCGGGCAGTGCTGCCGGCGGTCACAGCGTCACCGTCCAGGATTGCGCCGATGCAGGAACATTCACACTTTTCATTCAGGAACATGGCGCCGTCAATGGATGTCAGATAGTTCAGCAGGCCGACTTTTTCATAGAGGCTTGTCTTCTGGATGCCGGTCGCGTTACCGGCGGCCCGCAGCCGGTCGGACTCTGACTGGATGTCAGCGTCGCTGCCGAAAATCAGGATTGTGCCGTGGCGCTGGTGAACCGCTTCGCGGATCACGGTTTCAATCTTCTCCATGTTTTCCTGGCTCAGTTTTGAAAGCATGCGCTGCAGCGCGTCGGTGTCGCTGTCGACATCCGTATGCATATGGTAGCGGGCGTCATAATAAGAAAGCTTGCCGCCGTCAAACGTGATTGTCCATGTCAGATGCCCCCACAGGCGGATGAGACATTCACCCGGATAAGGCGGTTCGCTGGTCATGCCGCAGATGTCTCCCTTGCGGTTGACAACCAGGGCGATCTTTTTGTCGGACATCTCCATCAGCTTGCGCACCTGGCGCAGATTCTCCACAAGGAAGGGCACGGGCTGGCTGAACACGATATCCAGACCGGCATTCCTGGCCCGCTTTTCACCGTCGCCGTCATACTTCGGCGCGTAGACTGTCGCGTTGATGAAGGCTTTTTCATAGGTCAGGGCGGTCAGGGTTGTGACCAGGTTTACGTCAAGCCGGTAATAGCTGTAGAAAAACTCCATGACGCCGGCCGCGATCAGGGGCTCATACATATAGGAGATGCGCAGCTTTCTGATGCCGAAGGCCTCAATCTGCTGGTGCAGTTCATTCCAGAAGGAGCGGGTGATAAAAAGCAGCGGCGAAATGGTTTCGGCCCGGTAATCAAAGACAACGAAAACATCATCCTGATACCAGGTATAGGAATTCTCAAAGTTCTCGATTCCCCTGAAATCACGGATCTTGATTTCTGACACCTGCGAGGATTTCCGTGAAACTGTGCAGACAGGCCAGCCGTCCGCATCGCCGGCTTCGACGCTTCTCTGATCCACGGCAAAATGAATCCGGAAATCGGGAATATATTTCGGATCATTGTACAGATGTTTCAGGCATGCTGTATAAAGCTCTTTGATTTTCAGGAAAAAATCAGCAGGCTCAGCCAGATCATCGCCGGCAAGACGATTCCAGTAATTCTGCATATTATTTACCGTTCCTGGAATCAGTATAACACTCAGGAAAGTATATTCGCTCTTTTTCTGAGTTCCTCCAGAATATGCACTGCCGGAATCAGGGAGGAAGCGTTATGGCGCTGCCTGCTGCCGGTGCAGTCAATCAGGTTGCCCGGCAGCTTCAGCGGACAGCCGCCGCAGTAAATGATAATCAGGGGGATTTTTCCGACCGGCAGAAGGGACTGGAGTCTGCTGATTTCATTTTCGGAACTGCTTCCTATAATAACGACGGCGCACGAGCCCCGCTTTCTTTCCCTGATTTCAGGAACTTCGCTGAGAAGATGCGTCTGTCTGTTTCCTTTTGAAAACAGGTGCAGACCGGCGTCGCAGGCACACCTGCCGTAGCTGTCTGCCGCAAAAAGGATTTCCCGGCTGCGGCTGAGTATGACGGCTGCCTGTTCCATGGATTTTTCAAAGACGGGAGTGCGGGCGGTGATCTCGAAAAACGTATTCAGTTCAAATTCCCGCTCATCCGCATCAAATACATGTGAGGAGGAAGGATCGCAGAGCAGGTGGCTGCGGAAATCAGAATAGCCTTCATAGCCGAACTTGCGGACAAGCCGCAGAACGGAAGTGGTGGAGACACAGGCAGCCTCGGCCAGATGGCGGATCGGCATGTTTACGGCCTGTTCGCTGTTTTGGATAATATAGCGGCAGATGTACTGCTCAATCGGGGAGAGCACCGGCAGCGAGCCCGGTACTGTGGTTATTGTTTCAATCATGGCAACATCATAAAAAAATCAGTTCCGTACAGAAACGGACGGATTTTCAAAATGGTCAGGAATTGGACACTTTTGCAAAAGAGTCCAAAAGAACCATAAAAAAGAGCGGCCGGAAATACAAAAAAGTCCCTGCCCTGCGGCAAAGACTTTCATGGTCGGAATGACAGGATTTGAACCTGCGACCCCT
>JAUNJW010000178.1 GCA_030533035.1 Erysipelotrichaceae bacterium | reverse complement strand
TTGATCTTTTGGATCTTATTAATACTTTTCATTATTTTTTTCGTATTAATTGATCTTTTTAACTTCCCCTTATAGGTTTGGTGTATGGAAAATTTTCTTTTGTTTTCTGGCTTTTTCGATTAGTGTTTCTTCAGGCTTCAGTTTCTGCTCGGGCTGCAGACTTCATCAAATTTGGTTGGGAAATGAAATCCGCCTCCTGGACGTTTTCTCCTTTCTCTTTATTATCTGTTCGTTTCTCTTTGTACTTTTAATATACTTATCAGAAAGTGTCGAAACAGTCTTTTTTTTAAAATTTTTTTCTGCTATATTAACTTTGTTAGGGGTTATTTCGCCCTCTTTTTTTGTTGGACCTCCAAACAAAAACCGCAGATCTGATTCTCTGCGGTTCATGTGATTAATCGCTGGCTTCGTTTTCGATCTTGCCGAGTTCCCTGGCGTGTCTTCTGCGGTCGAGGGCAGTCAGGTACTTCTTGCGGATACGGATGTCAGTCGGGGTGATTTCAACAAGCTCATCATCATTGATGAATTCAATCGCGCCTTCCAGGGTCAGGATCCGCGGCGGCACAAGCTTCATGGCTTCGTCGTTGCCGGTGGAACGGACAGCGGTCATCTTTTTGTTTTTGATCGGGTTGACGCCCATGTCCATGTTCTTGGCGGAGACGCCGATGATCATGCCTTCATAGACAGGAGTCTGGGCGCCGATGAACAGCTGGCCTCTCTCCTGGATATTCCATAACGCGTATGTCATGGCGCCGCCTGTTTCCGTGGAAATCAGGGCACCGTTTTCACGCTGGGGGATATCGCCCTTCCAGGGCTCATAATCAGAAAGTCTCTGGACCATTGTGCCTTCGCCATGGGTCATGTTGATGAAGTCGGAGCGGAAGCCGATCAGGCCTCTGGTCGGAACGGTGTAGGTAATTCTTGTATAAGAGCCCACATCCTCCATGTTCTGCAGCATGCCCTTTCTCACATTGAGGGCGGAGATGCAGGAGCCGCTGTATTCATTGGGAACATCGATGACGACTTCCTCAACCGGCTCGCATGTGACGCCGTCGACTTTTCTCAGGATAACTTCCGGTCTGGAAACAGCCACTTCGTAGCCTTCTCTTCTCATCTGTTCCAGCAGGATTGTCAGATGGAGCTCACCTCTGCCGGATACCTTGAACGTATCGGTGGAGTCAGTTTCCTCAACCTTGAGACCGACATTGACTTCCAGTTCCTTTTCCAGTCTTTCACGGATGTTTCTGGAAGTGACATATTTGCCGACCTGGCCGGCAAACGGGGAATCGTTGACCATGAAGTTCATGGACAGCGTCGGTTCCTCAATCTTGATCATAGGCATCGGATCGCCCTGGCCGAGCGGGCAGATGGTGTCGCCGATATTGATATCGGGAATACCGGAGATCATGCAGATCTCACCGCACTGGGCCTCATCGACAGCAATTCTGGAAAGTCCCTTATAAACGAAGATCTGGTTTGTCTTGCCTGTATGGGAGTCGCCGTTGGCATTGCACACCTCATACTGGGTGGCGGCTTTCAGGGTTCCCTTGTAGACACGGCCGATGCCGAGTCTGCCGATATAATCATCATAGGCAAGAGCGCAGATCTGCATCTGCAGCGGCTCGCCCATCAGGTCAGGATATGCCTGTGTATGATGGATGATTGTCTCAAACAGCGGGACGATATCGGTATTTGTGTCTTCCTGTTCATAGCGGACAATGCCTTCTCTTGCGATGCCGTAGAGAATCGGGAAGTCCAGCTGGTCATCGGTGGCGTTGAGCTCGAGGAACAGTTCATAGACTTCGTCGATGACCTCGTTGGCACGGGCGTCGTTCTTGTCCATCTTGTTGATGACAAGGATCGGTCTCAAGCCGCACTCCAGAGACTTCTGGAGAACGAATCTTGTCTGGGGCATCGGGCCTTCAGCGGAGTCAACCAGCAGGATAACAGTGTCGACAGTCCGGATGATACGCTCAACTTCAGAGGAGAAGTCGGCGTGGCCCGGTGTATCAACGATGTTGATCTTATAGTCTTTATATGTGACAGAGCAGTTCTTGGAGTAAATCGTAATGCCTCTTTCCCGCTCCAGGTCATTGGAGTCCATGATGCAGTCAATGACTTTCTCATTGTCCTTGAAGACATGGCTCTGTTTCAGGAACGCGTTGACCAGTGTGGACTTGCCGGCATCGACATGGGCAATCACTGCTATATTGATAATCTTCTGATAATCCATCGTTATCACCTTCTTCTTTACTCGTGAAACGTGCCTATTATATAGGGATAGAATAAAAATTACAACGAAATCCCCTCAGTTTCAGTTCAAAATTGATTGACGTATCCCGAACGCATGCTATAATACTAAAGCACGCACCAGTGGTGGAATCGGCAGACACGTACGCTTGAGGGGCGTATGGGGAGACCCGTGCAAGTTCAAGTCTTGTCTGGTGCACCATGAAAGATCCGCGAAAGCGGATTTTTTGTTTGTTCATCCGTTTTGAAAAGGAGGCCTTTACAATGGGCCTCCTGCTTCATAATGTGCAATGTCCTTATTTCTCAATCCTGTCTTCATCCGTGATTGTCCGGATCACACGGCAGGGATTGCCGGCCGCCAGGCTGTGAGGAGGAATATCCCTGGTCACAATACTGCCGGCGCCGATCACACAGCCTTCCCCGATTGTCACGCCGCCGCATACAGTCACATTGGCTGCCAGCCAGCAGCTGTCCCCGATTGTTATGGGCTTGGCATATTCGAGAGTGTAATAGCTGCCGTCTTCCCGCTGCCTGACATTTCTTTCTTCCGCCACAAGCGGATGCATCGGTGTGGCAATGGTCACATTCGGGCCGATCAGGACATTGTCGCCGATATGGACAGGACATACGTCAAGACAGGTAAAGTTGAAATTGGTGGCGCAGAATTTCCCGAATGTGGTGTTGCAGCCGTAATCGAACCACACCGGCGCCTGCATGCCCGGCAGATTTTCTGAATTGGGAAGCAGTTCCCTGAGAATGGCTTCCTTTTTATCCACTTCGTCCTCGTCAGTCATGTTGTATCTTCTGGCCAGCTTCCGCGCTTTGACCAGCAGTTCCACCAGTTCAGGATCGGATGCGTCATACAGCATCCCGGCAAGCATCTTTTCTTTTTCACTCATCATAATTGTTTCTCCGCAAAGTCATCTGTTCCGGATCATTATATGGAATTTTCCACTGCCGGAAAACACCTTTTTTCTCTTTCCCCTGACACAGCCGGAAACACAGAAAACAGTATCCCGGATTCCTTTGCTAAAGTTTTCTTACGGAAGGCACGTTCCCCGTGATTTGCGGTATACTTTTGGAGTAAAAGTGAGGTCTGCCTATGAAGCTTCTGCAGAAAAGAAACATTATGATCGTCTATGCTGTCGCGGCTGTTCTGATCCTCATCGGAACATTCTTCGACTTCAGCCTGTCGTCCCTGGTTGTCCATGAAGACAGCATCTTCGGAAAATTCTTCCTCCTCTTCGGCCAGTTCCCGGTTATGTTATGCGGGTTCTCCGCTTCCGCCATGCTGCTGAAATCACTTCCTGAAGAGAAAACAGAAAAGCTGATATTCCAGGTGCTCGCCGCGGGAGGCATCCTCGGCGGACTGATCGGTGTCAAGGAAGTCATTGAAAATGCCTCCGGCCTGATGATGATTGTTTACAGCCTGATCGAGCTTCTGATTGCCGGCGCCATGTTCTGGTTTGTGTACAACACATGCGACACATCCAGTCCCCGCCGCCTGAGAAGAACTGCCCTGTTCATCCTGTTTACGGTTCTGATCACGACAGCCGCTGTCGTCTTTATAAAAATCCCGTGGGGAAGACCCCGCTACCGTTCAGTCATTGACGTCCAGGGCCTCGAATACCAGCCATGGTATATGATCGGCAAATCTGCCCGCGACGCGTTTGAGGGTGTGCTTGACCATGATGAATTCAAATCCTTCCCCAGCGGCCACACCGCAAGCGCCGCCTATATCCTGACACTGATCACCCTGAAGAATGTCATTCCGGCATTAAGGGGACAGGAGAAAATTCTGACCATTGCCGGCTTTGTCTGGATCATCCTGACAGCCATCGCGAGAATTGTCTCCGGTGCCCACTTCCTGACTGACGTCACCTTCGGATTCCTGATCACCTTCACAATCATGTGGGCGGTCGGCTCATATCTCAAAATCAACAGAAGAAAGAAAGTTCAGTAAAACAAAAACTGTGCCTGCCATCTTGTACGGAAGAAGATGACTGGCACAGTTTTTTCAGTCTTTATAGACCAGAGTGTAGATCACCGGAATAAACAGCGCCCCGCCGATCAGGTTGCCGATGGTAACCGGAATCAGATTTCCCAGCAGGAAGCCGCCGATTGTTACATCCGCGCCCAGGAACATGCCCAGCGGGATATATGTCATATTGGCGACGGAGTGCTCGAAACCGGCGAAGACGAACATCATGATCGGGAACCAGACCGCAAGGATCTTGCCGGCCATTTCCTTTGAGCCGGCCTGGAACCAGCAGGCAAGCACAACCAGGATATTGCAGAGGATTCCCCTGATCACCGCATCCATAAAAGGCATGGAAGCTTTTGAGGAAGCCACTGCCATGACACGTTCCGCCGCGGCTCCTGTATAGAGGCCGCTCTTTGCCAGCAGGAAGGCAAGCAGCACAGATCCGATGAGATTGCCGAGATAGACAAATCCCCAGTTCTTCAGCATGCCCCCGACGGTGATTTCCTTTTTC
>JAUNJW010000019.1 GCA_030533035.1 Erysipelotrichaceae bacterium | reverse complement strand
GTTGTTTTTATTCGTATGTAAAATGGAAAACCCGCAAAAGTTTTTATGATCAGGTTTTTAAAACTGTCTGTATCTGTAATACTTTGTAAGAGAATATTCAAAAGGATTCATAAAAAATGACTGAAAAAAATATAAGCTTATCAGGAACAGATAATACATGTAATACAGCGGATCAGCCCGATTATCTTGTTCTGGTCAACAGGAATCATCCCCTTCCAAAGGGGTGGATCAATAAACTTGATCTGATTGAGGAAGTCAACTCGCTTGGGGAAACTGTCGTATATGAAAGCCGGACATACAGCGCGTACATGAAACTGAAGCAGGCACTGGCTGAGGAAGGAATCTTTGTGCAGGTGGATTCCTGTCTGCGCACAGTGGAAGAGCAGCAGGAGATCATTGACATGTTTCTTGAAAAATACGGTGA
Organism: Erysipelotrichaceae bacterium; assembly: GCA_030533035.1. Lineage (GTDB taxonomy): Bacteria > Bacillota_I > Bacilli_A > Erysipelotrichales > Erysipelotrichaceae > Bulleidia. Next base: position 13,500 of record JAUNJW010000019.1, on the reverse strand, counting down.
GAAGTATACCCGGGAATATGCGGCGGTGCCCGGTTATTCCGAACATCACACCGGTCTCTGCCTGGATCTGTATTTTGTCATAGACGGGATGGACATATATCTAAATGAGGACACGGAAAAATATCCGGAAATCTGGGAAAAGATCCATGAAAAACTGGCCCGTTACGGATTCATCCTCCGCTATCCCGCCGGCAAGGAGAAAATCACCGGCTACAATTATGAGCCTTGGCATATCCGCTATCTGGATGATCCGCAGCTCGCGGAAAGAATCATGGACAGCGGCATCACGCTGGAAGAATACCTGGAGGCATTCTGAGAAAACTGAAAAATAAAACGGCGCAGTTCAATGACTGCGTCGTTTCTGTGTCCGGTTCATTCAAAGATGACTGTATAATCACCGTTTCCGTACATGGAGGAAACTGTTTTTTCAATCAGCTCGCGGGCATTGAAGTCCGCGGTCTCAAGCAGCCCTTTTTCAATGGCGCTTTGTTCAGCTGTCTGCTTAAGGTCCGCCTGGGACGCGTTCATGTCCGAAAATGAGAAACGGTTGAAGATGCTGTTCTTTTCGTCATAGACAGTCAGGCTGTCATTGTCCAGCTCATTGGAGAGAATTGTGCTTTCCGGCAGAGTGATATGGATCGTACCGGTACTGCTGTCAGCTCTGGCTTTTATTTCCGAGAAGTCAACACCTGCTTTAATGGTGCCGGAATAGCTGTAGACAATGCGGCTGGATGTGAACGGAATCTTGATGTTCAGCAGCTCAAAGGCTGCCTTGTCGGCTGTCTGGGTAATGGTGTAAACATATTCCGCTGTTGAGAGCTCGCCGATACTGTTGATGCGCCCTTCAATGTCGTCGGTTGTCACTGAAGGCACAGCGGTTCTTTTCTTCGGCATGCACATGTTGTAACCGACGGTACCTATAATGCCGATGGCAATGCCCGCCAGCAAAGCAATAAGTTTCTTTAACATGGTTTTCCTCTTTTCTTTTCCCGTGAATTGTATGACCGTTCCCGCGGGGAACAGTCAACAGGAATCTGCCGTGTTCCCCGGGGAACAGGACGTTCTTTCAAGAGCGGCAGCGATTTGCTCACTGCCGCAGTCCCGCGATCATGTCCTGCAATCTCCGGATCTCTTTTTCTTTTTCATTTTTCTGCTCTGTGATCCTTTTCAGCGCGTTTTCAAGGATTTCTTTTTTGCTGCATTCCGGATCGCTGACCAGCTGCCGGATTTCAGCGATCTGCAGACCGGCGTCCCGGTACTCTATGATCTGCCTGAGCTGTTCCAGGGAAGTATTGTCATAGAGCTTGTGCTTCTGGGCGCCTGTTCTTCTGACCGGCCTGAGCAGGTCAATCCGGTCATAGTAGAACAGGGTTTTCCGGGTGACGCCTGTCAGGATGCAGATTTCCCCCACTGTGTAATAGGTCGTCGGATTGTTCATAAGTCTCTTGTGACTGCCGGCCCCAGCACCAGTCCGGCCGCGAACATCGTGCCGTCGCGCACACAGGACATGGGATTGGCAGGCACACCGCCGGACAGCCTGTAAGCCGCGCAGATCATCAGGATCGCTTCACAGATAATCAGGATTCTCAGAGCCCTGTTCAGGTCTTTGTTTTTCAAACCGCATCGCCGCCTTTCTCAGTTGGCTGCCTCAAGAAGCTTTTTGTCGATTCTGAGCATGGTTTCCGCGTAAAGCAGGTCTTCTTCCGGCGTCAGTTTGCTTTCATCAATGGCGTCGAGGGCCTCCATGGCTTCGCTGTATTTGTTCAGAAAATCCAGGTAGCGGCTCATCTGGTCCAGGGACACATTGTCTTCATCGATGTCCTTCATGAAAGCCACATACTCATCAAAGAAGGCTTCATAGGCTTCCATCGATTTCTGGAATTCCGGCCGGATGCCCGAAGCTGTCTGCGCAGGTTCTTCCGTCGGCTCCGGCGTCGGCTCCGCAGTCGGTGCGGGGGTGGGTTCCGGTGTCTTTTCCGGTTTTTCAGTCTCTGCGGCAACCGGTGCAGTATCAGGGGTTTTATCCTTCTTCGGCTTAGAGAACAGGGCGGCGGCCAGGATCATGACCACAACTGCCGCAATCACGGTCATCTTCTTCCTCTTTTTGTTGCGGGCGTCCAGCTGTTCCCTTTCGGCCGCGGAGGAGGAAGCCTCCAGGGCTCTTTTTGCCTGCTGCTTTTCTTCCAGAATTTCAGCAGCCCTGTTGATTTCCGTGAAATCAGCTTCCGCTTCCCTGAGTTTTTCCCTTGCGTCATCGAGATTGTTCTGCGCCATCTCCACTTCCTGCTCAGCTGCCAGAGCAAAGCTGTTGATCTCACCGGCAAACTGTCCTGCCTTTGCCTCATCGTTTGTTTTTGTTACAGCGGTAAATTCTCCTTCATCGCTGCGGACATGAATATAAAGGCTCTTCTCCTCTGCTTTCTGTTCAGCGCCAGCGCCGGCAGTCACTTCGGCATATGTGTTTTCATTCAGCACATAGCTCTGTTTCTGATATTCGATATGGTCGATGTACAAGCTGATGCCGGCATAGGTTTTCCGGGGTTTTGTGATATATTCCTCGTTTTCCCTGATCTCCCTGCCGATCTGTTTCAGTTTCTTTTCACGTTCTTTTTCAGCATTGTTCAATGCCCTTTTCGCTTCCCTGACGGCTTTGTCAGCCTCATCGATCCGCCTGATGTATTCACTCATTGGCATTTCCTCCCTTTCTGTTACAGGATCAGTTTTTTTCACGATACAGCGGTTCCCCACGGAACAAACAAGCCCTAAAATAAGAACTCCCTGCTGTCACCCTGAATATAAAAAAGCGGGCATCCTGTTAACATGCCCAAAATTTTTCCAAGGTTTCTGAATCTGTGCCGTATGCATAATCAGGTGTCAAAAAACCTGCCAGGTTAACAAAATAATAAAAAATCTTCCGGCGGATGGCCGGGCATGGATATGGAGCGGGAAACGAAAATTATATAAACTGAAAGCAGAAAGAAGAAGGAGAAACAATCATGGGATTTTACTAAGAAAACCGTCCAGAAAGCCCGTGCCTTCAGACACGGGATGAATGGCGCAATATAGAAAGTATTATTCTTTTGCATATTGGTTCTGAATATATTGTCTGACAGTTTCTTTGCTCATATTGCCAAGTGTGCTCATGAAGTAACTCGGCGACCAGATATGGCCTCCCCAGAATTCGTTTGCTTTGATGTCCGGGTGGCTGGCAAGAAACATTCTTCCTGAAGCACCTTTCAGTGCTTTGACTATATTGGAAGCTGCGTATTTGGGTTTGAAAGAAATAAGCATATGCACGTGATCAGGCATCACTTCCATTTCTTCCACTTCCACTTCATTCAGCTCTGCGACATAATAGAGTAAGTTCTTCATTTCTTCCGCAAGTTCCGGTGTGGTAAACAGCTGCTTTCTGTATTTTGTGCACCAGATCAGATGGTAATGAAAGCTATAAACATAGCCGCGCTCATGTTTAGCACCCTCAATCTTGTCAATATGCCTTCTCATAGGTAAATCTCCTTTTCACCAAAATAACATATAATTTTCACATTCCGAATCTCTCATATGTATTATAATTTATGTATGAACAAGAATCAACGCATCGGCCAGACGAGAAGAGAAACAAAGCGCCGTCATTCCAATATGACCTGCAGAACCTTCGAGATCAAAGCCGTTTCCAACAAGATGAATAAAGAGCAGAAAGAGTCCGTCAACGGCATTTTCAGAGAGGCCAAATGGATCCGCAACGCACTGATCAGTGACATTCACTGCCTTGAAGACAATTTCAAAAAGGTTCCTGTCAAGGTCGGTAAAGAGATTGAAATGAGGGAACTGAAGTACATCGGCTCCCAGATGAAGCAGTCAATGGTGAAGTCGGTTCATTCAGAACTGAAAGCACTTCATACCAAGAAGGAAAAGGGTGAAAAAGTCGGAGCTCTTAAATACAAGTCTTACTGCAATTCCGTGAATCTGAAGCAGTACGGAATCACATATTCCATTGACTTCGTACATAACAGGGTCAAAATCCAGGGGATTAAAAAACCTTTGTATGTAAGAGGACTGAAGCAGATTCCATCTGAGGCAGAATATGCCAATGCGAAGCTTGTCAGAAAAGCGGATGGAATTTATATCTATGTGACCTGCTATACGAAAAGGGAAACACCCGTATATACAGGACATGTGGAAGGCGTTGATTTCGGAATCGGGCATAATCTGACGATGACCGACGGGAGCACCATAGATATAAGCATTCCTGAAAGCAAAGGGACAAAGCTTGCCGCAAAAAGAGTGAACAAAGGCTATAAGCACAATGGCGGAAATAAAACAAGAAACCACTGGAGAAGAAGCCATAAATTAAGAGCGGCATACAAGAAAGACAAGCAGCGCCGTTATGACGCTGCCAATAAAGCGTATCATCAACTCGTATACAATAACGATCTGATTGCGATACAGGATGAGATGATTCATAACTGGCATAAAGGGTTATTCGGAAGAAAGATTCAGTATTCCGCAATGGGCTCTGTTAAAGCAAAGTTGAAGCACAACTCCAAAGTCCGTGTGGTTGACAGAAGCTATCCGAGTACCCAGATATGTCCAAGATGCGGGATGTTGACAAAACATCCGTTAATCAAACGTGATTATGATTGTAAGTATTGCGGGTATCATCATGATTCCCGGGATCAGAAGGCAGCCAATTCAATACTGGAAGCGGTGCTTTTTGATCATGAAGTCTCTTTGGAACGAAGAGCTCAGAGTCCTGTGGAGGCTGATTCCTCTGCGTTCATGCCGAAAGGTATGGATTGTAAGAATTCGTCTGTGAAGCAGGAAGCAAGCGACTTCAGTCGTTTGTAGTTCACGAGTATTCAGTCATCGACAGAAAAGGCAATGAAGTGCCTATGAGCAATTTTGCCGGCAAGGTTGTCCTGGTTGTCAACACAGCCACCGGCTGCGGCTTCACTCCCCACTACGCTCCGATTGAGGAGATGTACGAAAAGTATAAAGAAAAGGGATTCGAAGTTCTCGATATCCCCTGCAATCAGTTCGGCCACCAGACTCCGGGCACCGATGAGGAAATCACCGAATTCTGCACAATGAACTACAAAACACAGTTCCCGCAGATGCACAAGTCCGATGTCAACGGTGAAAATGAACTGCCGCTCTACACATTCCTGAAGAGCCAGAAAGGCTTCGAAGGCTTTACCGGCCAGGCAGCTGAATTCATGAACAAGCATCTGGCCAAGATCGATCCCGATTTTGAAAACAATCCCAATATCAAGTGGAACTTCACAAAATTCGTGATCGACCGCAAAGGAAATGTCGTCGCAAGATTCGAGCCGACCGCTGACATGGCCGACGTTGAAGCCTGCGTCGCTTCCCTGCTTTAACTCATTTTACTCTGATCAGGGATTTCATCTTCCCCGGTCTTTTTTGTGAGCAGATACGGAAAAACGGAAGCCGGGATCAGGAAAACCGGCTTTTCATCCGGATTGACGGCGATGCCCGAAGCGCCCGCGTTATTCTCCGCCAGTGCTTTGATCACATCTGCCGCCGGCTGTTTCATGGCTGCCGCCGAAGGCATGAACCTTTTGAGCCGGAACGCCGACGTGAACACCGGGAAGTAGGAATTGGCCCGGCCGGTGCCGGGACGGATGATGGCGGAAGCGGTAAAGCGCTCCGTTTTTCCTTCCTCCAGTTCCTTTTCCAGCCGCTGTCTTGTCTCCTCATCGACGTCATGCAGATTCACCGGGATATAGACGTCGCTCTGGGCTATGATGTCCATTGCCTGCCGGCCGTCACGCTTGTCATTTGACTGCCGGTATCTCAGGATGGCCTCCTCCGCCCGGCTGGCCCGCAGGCCCTGCTGTTCCGGAGCGGCGACACAGAAGAAATGATCATTGAACAGCTTCATGGTGACCAGGATCTCATCGCCGTTTCTGATCCCTTCCGCGTCTTCCATGGCCCGGCCATAGAAATAATGATTGCGGATTCCTTCCAGGCGGACAGTGATCCGCTTATGCGGGACCAGGCAGTAAACATCATCGATGAAATACCGGTCGCGCATTTCATCCAGGGCGTTGAGCTCACGGATTGAGCGCAGCTGGTCCGGCACCAGGGAATCGTAATAGGAAACCACGTCGCTGTAATTCTCTGCAAGTCCCATCTTTTCCCCGTCCAGCAGCCAGAATTCAAAATCTTCCAGTTCAGCGACTCTCTTATGGATTCTTTCCTTCTGCGGCAGGCGGGTGATATTCATGTTTCCGCTGTCGGTGATGTCGGCAAAGCCGAGGACGGAAACCATAAGCCCCTTCTTCTGGTCGGCAAAGCCGTACACAAGCACATGGCTGCGGCTGACATAAAGAGGAAGACTGCCGAGCTCTTCAAAAAACGCTTCTCTTTCATAAAGAAGAAAGCAGCGGTAGATTCCGCGGAAAGTTGTGTCCCTGTAATACGTCATTTTTGTTCTCCCGGTTTCATTGTGACATATTTCCTCTTCATAATCTTCCGTAAGGGCACAATATTAAAGTGAATTTTCCAGAAACTGGAAAATGCTTTCAGTACGGAACGATTCTGATTAATATGCAGGTGTGAGGTGAAAAAACATGAGTGATAAAAAAGCAGCAGTACTTCTCGCCGACGGATACGAAGAAGGCGAATCCTTATTCCTGGCGGACATTCTTCGAAGAACAGGCGTTGCCTGCGACACTGTCTCCATTGAAGAAGAAATGGTCAGAGGCTGCCATGACATGTATGTCAAGGCGGACAGACTGATCAAGGATGTTGATTACAACGAATATGACATGGTCATCATTCCCGGCGGAATGCCCGGCGCCGCCAACCTGGCAAAGAGCGAACCGGTTCTGGCATGGGTCAGACAGTTCATGGATGAAAACAAGTATGTCGCAGCGATCTGCGCCGGCCCGATGGTTCTCAAGGAAGCAGGCGTCAGTGCCGGCAGAACACTGACTTCCTACCCTGCCCCCAAATACCGCGATATGTTCGCCGACGCCAATTACGTTGACGACAACGCGCAGATGGAATGCATGGTTGTCACCGACGGCAATCTGATCACATCCAGAGGCCCGGCCACCACATTCCCCTTCGCTTTCAGGCTCGCGGAAGCTCTTGAGGGCAATGTTGAAGCCGTTAAACAGGGCATGTTATACAACGCCCTGTGCGAAAGCATTAAGAACGCATAATTCTTCAGGCAGAACTGATCAGCGGTTCTGCCTTTTTCTTTTCGGAACGCAAAACAGCACCGGACCTCGGCGCTTTTAATCAGTGCGGAAACGCGGGTCCGGTGCCGTTTGAATTATAACATAATGCGGTGTTTCTGTTCTCAGCCGTTCTGGCGCAGGGCCGCCTCCACCACGTGCGAGACAAGGACAGCGGTTGTGACTGAGCCGACTCCGCCCGGCACAGGGGTGATTTTGTCTACGATGGGCTCGGCCTCCTCAAAGAGAACATCGCCGCAGAGCTTTCCTTTTTCCTCATTCCAGTTGATGCCGACATCAGCGACGATCTGGCCTTCTGAGAAGTATGAGGCACCAGCCATTTCCGGCTCACCGGCAGCGCAGACAACGATGTCCGCCTTTCTGGTGATGGCAGGCACATCGACGGTTCTGGTGTGGCAGACGGTAATCGTGGCGTTTCTGTTCATCAGCAGCATCGCCAGCGGTTTTCCGACAACCAGAGAGCGGCCGATCAGGGTGACGTTTTTGCCTTTGAGATCAATACCGTAGTAGTCAAAGATTTCAATGACAGCCTGGGCCGTGCACGGCGCAAAGCCGGTCAGCGTGTTCGTGAATACGCCGGCCAGGGAGCCGTTTGTGCAGCCGTCGACATCCTTTTCCGGGGCGATGGCCAGTCTGGCCCTTTCCTTGCCGAGCTGTTTCGGCACCGGCCTGAACATGAGAATGCCGTGGATGGAAGGATCATGGTTTGCGTCGTCAATATTCTTATAGAATGTTTCAGAATCGACGTCCGCCGGCATGACGATATTCTTCACCGCGACGCCGGCTGCCTCACAGCGCTTCATGGCGCCTTTTTCATAGGAAAGATCGCTGGGATCCTCGCCGCAGCGGACGATCGCAAGCGTCGGGGTGATTCCTTTTTCCTTCAGTTTTTCGGTCTGCGCGCGGCATCTTTCAAGCAATGCGTCGGCGACCGGTTTTCCTTTCAGCAATTCAGCCATTTAAAAGCCTCCCTGTAATATTGTCATAAACCGCAAGAGCCCGCGGCGCGTATCCGTCCAGCAGCGCCTTTGCCTTTGCGGCGTAATCATCCGCGTATTCCCTGTCCTTCATCAGCCGGGTGTTGACGATGACATTCATATACGCCCCGTACATGGCGCCGTGCGCCAGCATTACCGATGTCGCGGCATCGGAGATGGCGAGCTTTGAGCCGATCTCCTGCAGCCTTTCATCCAGTTCAATAACTTTCACACAGTCTTTGAGAATCGCGGCAGGAGGTTCCGCCGCCACTCTCAGGCACTGTTCCATCAATTCCTGATAGCCCGGGGTGTCTTTGGGCAGACTGTAGGCCTTAGCCAGCGGCGCGAACGCTTCGGCGTCACGGGCGATGCAGGCAAGCAGGTCTTTTCTCAGATCTTCGGCGGCAGTGCGGATGCCTTCCAGCTCTTCCGTATATTCCAGAAATTTCTTTTTCCCGATTGTCAGGTTGGTGACCATCGCCGCCAGGCTCGCGGCCAGCGAGCCGCATAAGGCGCTGACGCCCCCGCCGCCGGGAACAGGTTCCTTCGAAGCGGAAGCGGCGGTGAACTCCTCAATATTCCAATGATAAAAATCCTGGGACATAAAAATGCCTCCTTCTGTTTTCTACCTTTAGAATACATGGAAGCATTTTCTTTTTGTATCACCTTTTATGATTCTGTTGTTTTTTTCTTCTTTCCAGAGCCTCTTTCATTTTGTCTTCCGCCATCGGCATCCGGTCATTGAAGGCGTCCTCATTGTTTTCATAGATGCGCCGCGGGTCCAGCGGATTGATATGGCCGCAGCGGCGGCACTGCCAGGCTTCGTAATGATCATCGAAGCCCTCCTGGTCATTGAGCACCGCCCCGCACTGATCGCACTGCCAGCGGATGTCCGGGAACCTGGATTCAAAGTCGTCGCCGTCATAAGTGAATTCATAGTCTTCCGGGAAAAAGAGATAATCGAGTTTTGACAGCAGCGTCGGTTCTTCCGACGGCATGCGGTTGACTTCATTGAAGGAGGAGTCAAAACGGCGGGTGATCCGGCCTGCCTCGTTTCTTAAGAAGGAGCCCAGAAGCAGCCATGTGTATCCATTGACAAGGCCTTCAGCTGTTTCCAGATTCAGCTGATAGGCGGCATTGTAAACGACCGCGTCAAAGATCTCGTCATCCACCGGGAACGGTTCCCCGTCCCTTTCGCTTTCACTCATTTCTTCGCGGGCATATGCCAGGTCAATCACAAAACGCAGAAGTTCCTGATAAAACGTGTTGAGTTCTTCGTCTGCCAGTTCCAGAACAGCGCTGCCAGCCAGGGCGATGACATATTCAAACAGGCTGTAATCCTCACACATCCGGCGGCAGACATGTTTCTGGACCAGGACCGCGTTTTTCCGCTGCTTTTCCCGGTTGCCCCTGGCCAGGCCGGTCAGCCTTCCACACAGCTGGGCGATGATTTCATCCGCGCCCGAATAAAGCCTTTCATGATAGCGGACGGCGTGGATCCTGAGATCCTCCTCTGAAAAATACGGCGGTGTTTTCGTATTGCCGTCGGATTCCTCTTCGCAGATGACAAGCCCGCCGAACCACTCATTCAGCAGATCCAGCTGGCGCGGCGCCGGACGGCCGGCACAACGATAAAACAGGCCCGTGACAATTCCGAAACGGAGTTCAGCTTCCATCTTCACTACCTCCCTCTTCTGTTTCAGAATATCTCAGGCCTGCGCAAAAAACACGCCGGGATGTTATTCCTCTTCTTTTTTCCTGATGTAGTCTTCCAGATTGACAACAATCCGGTCAAGGTTTTTATAAAGGGTTTTTCTTTCTTCTTTGCTTAAGAAACTGCCGACAGCGTCCACGGCTTCGTCGATGCGGCTGCTGACCAGACGGGCTGTCTGGTAGCCCTTGTCGGTCAGATGCCAGCTAGTCGTAATCTTTCTGGAGCCCGCTTCTTCCATATAGACCAGTCCTTTTTCCTCCAGCTGGTCCATGCAGCGGATGACAGCGGAGCGGTCCATCTCATTGAGCTCGGCGATCTGGGTGCGGGTCAGGCCGGCGGGATAGTCAGCCAGCAGATAGATGCAGTCCACATGTTTTTCCCGCAGACCGAGTTTTTTCATTTCAATGTTTTTGATTCTGCGGATTCCCATTGAAATGGATGAAATGGATGTAGTAAAGCGTTCAAACCTCTCCTGCATGGCTTCCTCCTTTTTGAATGGCACGCATTCCTTTTGTATATTCATTGTATGCAGGCATTCTTTCAGCGTCAACGGTACCGTATCTGTCATTCCCTGCTTACAGATCCGCGTCAATGCATGTATTATGGATACAGAAGAACAATCTTCCGGAGAAATAATAATATGAAAAACAACAGGTTTGTGAAGCTCGTCATGAATACGCTCCGCATTTTTTCCAGCAACGAGATGTCTGTCTATTCCGGCTACGCGACGCTGTACATCCTGATGGCGATGATCCCGCTGCTGATGCTGGTGATTGCCGTCATCAACCTGCTGCCGGGTTTTTCGGCAGAGGATTTCAGCGCCTGGCTGTCGCAGTTTATCAAGGACCTGCCGGCGGTGCAGTCAATGCTGGACAGTGTCATCCGCAACCTCAATTCCCAGTCGGGCGGCCTGGTCGCTTCTGTTTCCGCGCTGACAACCCTGTGGTCAGCCTCCAACGGCGTCTCGGCGATTCAGACAGGCCTTGAACAGATTGCCGGCCAGCGCAAGTCCGGCCTGAAAGGAAAGCCGAAAGCGCTGGCGGTCACCCTGCTGTTCATCCTGCTGATTCCGGCGCTGCTTCTGACCCAGCTGCTGAAACAGCCGCTGATTGATCTGGTCGATACGCTGGCGGCGTCGCTGCCGGCGGCTGCCCTGCCTGCCATTCTGAAAAGAATCCTTGAAAGCTCCGGTCCGGTGGCGCTGGTGGCGATGGTATTCCTGATTGTGGTCTGCTACGCCTGGCTGCCTGCTGAAAAAACAGACTTCCGCTCACAGCTGCCCGGGGCGGTGTTCACCTCCGCTGCAGCGGCGGCTTTCACCCTGGCCTTCGGTTTCTTCATGGGAAACTTCTGGAAAGCGTCGTCCGTCTACGGTTCCCTGGCCGCTGTCTTCTTAACAGCGATGTGGATGAAATTCATCATCACAATCCTGTTCTACGGCGCTTCGCTGAACAGGGCCCTCAAAGAAAAAAGCTGATGTTCATTTCACATCAGCGTGCATTTGTGCCTGTCTGGCTTTCGCTTCCGCGCGGTCGGCCGTGTCACCCGGATAATAGCCGGGGATATACGGTTTGAAAACCAGGCGGACAAGAATATATACGGTCACGACGATCCTCACGCAGGCGCCCAGGGTGATGACCCACTGCCAGTCGGTGTAGAAGTCCAGCATCTCCGTCAGAGCCATGACGCCCATGCCGCCATAGCTGACGGCATAGAAGCGCATCTGCCTCTGCCTGTCCTTTTCCGTCTTCGGCGGAATCAGGGAAGGCACCGGAATCCTGCCGGCGGCCGTCAGAACAGAATAGATGATTAAGGCAAGCCCGGCCAGGCCGAGCAGCGCGTGAAAGTGTCCCTGTATGCTCATATACGGTATCGTAGTGAGCACACGGGGTTTTTTCAACTGAAATGATTCTTCCCGGCGGGCAATGTCAGTTTCTTTTTTTCCCTGTCCTGCTATGATACAGACAGAGGTATCCAACATGTACAGAACAGAATGCATAAGGCCGGATGATTTCAGGCCGGCCCGGTTCGAAAGCGAACATTCCATCGAACTGAACGGACAGATCATTCCCTACAGAACCGTGAGTGAAGACAATGTCTTCTACAACGCAGAAGGAAAGCCGGCCGCTTCCATCTTCTCCTATTCCTATTTCAGGACAGATGTGAAGGACGTTTCCTCAAGACCGGTGATTTTCGCCTACAACGGCGGCCCGGGCTCCTCCTCCATTTATGTCCACGCCGGTTTCTTCGGCACAAGAAGAGTATCCTATGGCGAACCGGACAGGCCGAGCGCCTTCGGCCCCTATGAAGTCATCGACAATCCCGACTGCCTGCTCGACGCGGCTGACCTGGTCCTGATCGACCCGGTGGGCACCGGCTACGGGATGCTGCTGGATGAAAAGGAAAAGGACCAGTTCCTCGGCATTGAAGCTGACGCCGAAGCGCTCCTCAACTTCATCGAGGCCTGGTGCCTGCGCTATAAGCGCGGCCTTTCCCCAAAATACCTGATCGGTGAAAGCTACGGCTGCACCAGAAGCGCTACCGCTGCCGGCATAGCCGCTGTCGGCGGAAAAGAGAGGGCTTACGGGGTTGCCTTTGACGGCATCGTCATGATCGGCAATACCGTAACGGTCGGAGAGTATTTCGGCAAAAATGTTCCGGTTGAAGACAGTGTCATCGGCTTTCCCACCTATGCCGGCGTCAACTGGTATCACAATCATCCATCCGAACAGACGGTGGAAGAATTCGTTGCCGAGGCCAAGGCGTTTGCCGATGAAGAGTATCTTCTTGCCCTTTACAAAGGTGAGGCTCTTGCGGAGGAAAAGAAAGAAGAAATCATTGAGAAGGTTTCCTACTATACCGGCGTTTCCCGGGAGTACCTGATTGCCCATGGCCTGAAGATCGACGACAACGATTACAGGCAGGAAGTCCTGAAAAAACAGGGCAAGGCAGTCTCCCGCTATGACGGCAGAATCACAAGACCCCTGCTCAGCCCCTGGAAGGATGAAGAGCAGAAGGCCTTATGGGACGACGCCACCGCCGACCGTTATGACACATATTTCTACGCGGCCCTGACCGGCGACATCCTGCCGTATCTCAATGTTTCCCTGGACCGCACATATGTAAACATGACCATGTATTACAAAGACTGGAACCGCGAATCAAAATCCGGCACAACCGGCGAGCATCTGAGAAACGCGATGACCAGAAGACCCGGCATGCGGACTTTCTTCGCCAACGGCTGGTATGATCTCTGCACGGAGTTCGGCCATGTGTATTACACCGTTGACCATGCCGGCCTGCCAAGGGACAGGGTCTTTGTCAAGGGCTACAGATCCGGCCACATGATCTACATCGGTGAGGAAAACGCAAGGGAACTGAGTCAGGATATCCGCGCGTTTGTCCTCGGCGGCAAACCGCTATAATTCCGAAAGCCATCACAGGATGGCTTTTTTCATCGGATTCTGTATTTTTCACTTCCAGCCGTACATCCCATCAAGGATCTCACAGAACTCCGGAAGAGGCTCAGTGATCATTCCGGTATACTCACCTGATTCCATCACCCCGGAGGCACCGCGGA
>JAUNJW010000406.1 GCA_030533035.1 Erysipelotrichaceae bacterium | reverse complement strand
GCCGTCGTTGGCTGCCAGTACACTGACAAACTTCCAGTCATAACCGTCATCGCTGCGGAAATACAGGATCCGGCCTTTCTTGTCATTTGTGCAGCCACCGACAACACAGCGGTATGTACCGTCTTTTTCCCGCCACATTTTCGGGTCGCGGAAATCATACTTGCTGAGTCCTTCCGGAATATCTTTCATTCCGATGACCGGGTTGCCTTCATATTTGACATAATCGACACCATCACCTTCCGCCAGACACTGTGTCTGCAGGAATGTATCTTCATCCATATCGTTCAGTTTTACGACGCCTGTATACAGCAGAAGATGCTTGCCGTTATCCATGCTGAGGGCACTGCCCGAGAAACATCCGCCGGAATCCGGCTCTGTGTCAGGAGCGATCGCTGCCGGCAGGAATTCCCATTGCAGAAGATCTTCAGTTACCGCATGGCCCCAGTGCATCGGTCCCCATTTCTTCTTATAGGGATAATACTGATAGAAGAGATGATACTTACCGTTATACTGGGAGAATCCGTTTGGATCGTTCATCCATCCGATATAGGGTGTCAGGTGAAACAGAGGCCGTTTATCCGAAGGAATCTGCGTTCCTTCAGTTTCTTCATAGTTCCGTGCTTCCTTTAAAATCTGACTGATCATAAAACCTCCGTTGTCCGTTGTTGGAATGACGAGATATCCGCCCTTTTCAGAGCGGATATCCCAGGATAATATAGCCAATGATTCACTGATTGATTATTTGTAGTAGTCGTCTACATACTTCTGGAAGACGGCGAGGAAGTCGTTCAGACGATATCCTTCCAGCTTAGCCTGCAGATCTGCGAACTCCGCATCTGTGAAGCCATTCATAATACCATTGGCGCGTGCTTCCTTGATGCACTTGTCAATGTCAGGATTCAGGTTGGAAAGTGTCTTTGCATCATCTGAAGTCATGAGGATGTTCGGGAATACATACTTCGTATTCATATCCGGTGTGTAGACATCCTTGATCCAGTCAAGTCTGTACTGAGCATCGTCCGGGCATGTTACGTATACATCATAATAGCTGTCGAGAATAGCCAGCGGGCCGCCGACACATTCAGCTTCACGTACTTCTACAGGAGAAGCATCGCCCAGCCATGTATGCTTGAGCATGAATTCGCCGTTTGCGTTTGTGCCTTCTTCGAAGATATCGAATTCATCGTCTTCACCGTAGGTACCCCAGTTGTTCTGCGGGGACTGAATCGGATCATACATCTGGTCGAGCCATGCGCAGATCAGAGCCGGGTTCTTGGCGTTTGCTGTAATGACGCAGCGTCCGCGGTCGAAGCCGGATGTGAAGGAACCGTTTGCAGGAGTGATGTTTCTGACATCAGCTGTGAGTGCAGGCAGCGGTACCCAGCCCTTGCCGGCAATCAGATCATCCATGGTAACAGAAGCGATGTTCGCAACGTCCCAGGAGAAGCAGACACCATAGCGGCCGGATTTACCCTTGGAAACATATGTGGACCATTCCTGTGTCCATGCTTCTTTGTCGATCAGGCCTTCTT
>JAUNJW010000177.1 GCA_030533035.1 Erysipelotrichaceae bacterium | reverse complement strand
TCTTCACTCTGCATTCTCTCGGACATGATGATCGCATCTTCGTAGTTGTAGCCGTGCCATGTCATGAACGCGATGGTGACGTTCTGGCCGAGAGCCAGTTCACCGTTCTGCATAGCAGGACCGTCTGCGAGGATATCGCCGCGCTCAACTCTTTCGCCGTCCCATACGATCGGGCGCTGGTTGAGACATGTGGATGCGTTGGATCTTCTGAACTTTGTCAGTTCATATGTGTGTTCTCTGCCATCGTCTTCTGTGACGACAACCTTGGAGGCGTCGACATAGCTGACTGTGCCGGGCGCTGTGGCAACACAGGCTGCGCCGGAGTCACGGGCGATGACATGTTCCATACCGGTGCCGACGAACGGGCTGTGCGGATTGAGCAGCGGAACTGCCTGTCTCTGCATGTTGGCGCCCATCAGCGCACGGGTACAGTCATCGTTTTCAAGGAAAGGAACGCATGCGGTCGCAACAGAGACGATCTGGCGCGGGGATACGTCGGCATAGTCGACTGTATCTGCTTCAGCCATAACTGTTTCACCGGCAATTCTTGCGACAATTCTGTCACCGACAAGTCTGCCGTCCTTGATCTCGTTGGCCTGGGCGATAACGTGATCGTTTTCTTCATCCGCAGGCATATAGTGGATTTCATCTGTAACAACGCCGTTTTCAACTTTTCTGTACGGAGTCTCGATGAAGCCGTACTCATTGACTTTTGCATATGTTGTCAGATAGGAAATCAGACCGATGTTCGGACCTTCAGGTGTCTCGATCGGGCAGATTCTTCCATAGTGGGAGTTGTGGATATCACGGACTTCGAAGCCGGCGCGCTCACGGGTGAGACCGCCCGGACCGAGTGCGGATACACGTCTCTTGTTGGAAAGTTCTGCCAGCGGGTTCTGCTGGTCCATGAACTGGGAAAGCTGTGAAGAGGAGAAGAATTCCTTGATCGCAGCAGTCAGCGGACGGATGTTTGTCAGCTGCTTCGGTGTCAGGGTGGCGATGTCTGTGATGGACATTCTTTCCTTGACAACTCTTTCCATACGGGAAAGACCGATTCTGAACTGGTTCTGGATCAGCTCGCCGACAGTACGGATACGTCTGTTGCCGAGCATATCGATGTCATCCTGGGAACCGACACCGTCGAGCATTGTCAGCTCATAGTTGTAAAGTGCATACATATCACTCATTGTGATTGTGTGCTTGTCATTGAGCGGGTCGATACCGATCAGCTTGACCTTTGCGCCATTCTGTTCAATGAAGATTTCCTGGACGCATGTGCCGACCAGCCATACTGTGACATTCTTTGACTTTGTAGCTTCGGCAGCGACTGCTTCCTTGGCGTCCTCAGTCATCTTTGTCAGCGGCATGTCAGGGACATAGCGCTCGCAGTACAGTTCGCCGTCTTCATTCAGCAGATCTTCACCCTTGGCGGTGATTCTGCCGATGGCATACATGCGGGAACCATAGTTCAGGACAGCGTTGACATTGTCGTTGCTGACCTTAACCGGCTGGGCAATGATGCCTGTGTAGACTTTGATCTCTTCATATTCAGCCGCAATCGCCTTGAGATCTTCCGGTGTCAGGACAGTGCCTCTTTCATAAGAGACTGTCTCGCCGTCGAGATCGTCAGCCAGGATTCTTCCGGTCAGGGCATTTGTCCACGCCGGGGAAACGGCTGCGATTGTCGGATGGGAGAAGGCATGAACAAACGGCAGTGCACGGGCACAGATACCCTTGTTGATTTCTGCTCTCAGTTCATTGCGGGCATCCTTGTCGATTCTGACGCCCTTCTTGAAAATAACTTTTCCGTCCGCGCCTTTGAGATCCTCTGTCAGGGCATGGCCTTCCATGCGGTCGAGGATGTTCAGCTTCTTGCGGACCTTATAACGGCCGGCCTTTGTCAGGTCATATCTCCTGTAGTCAAAGAACTTGGCGTCCATCAGGGAAATCGCGCCGTCGATGGTTGCGATTTCGTCTGCTCTCTGGTTTTCATAAACACCGAGCAGCGCCTCATGGGTTGTCTTTGTCTTGTCGGCAGCCAGTGTGTTCCTGATTTCTTCATAGTCGCCGAACACTGAAGTGTACAGCAGCATGTAATCATTCTGGAACTCGCGTTCTTCTTCAGGGACAACAACGTCGTCATGAACCTCAAAACCGAGGGCCTTGAGGAACTTCTGCATTGCTGTGGTATCGAATGTGTCCTCACCGCGGTCGGGGTTGAGGGACATGCCGATTGCCTTGAAGAGGATCGTTGACAGAATCTTTCTTCTTCTGTCAATGGAGACGTTCATAATACGGCCAAGAGCAGCCTTCTTGTCATCACTCATGAATTCGAGCCATGTTCCGCGGCTCGGGATGAGTTCGCAGGTATAAGTGTCACGGCCTGTGCGCTCTTCTGAAACAATGTCAAAATAAGCACCCGGAGAACGGACGATCTGCGAAACAATGACACGCTCAGCACCATTGATGATGAATGTTCCGGTCGGGGTCATCAGCGGGAAATCACCGAGGAAGACCTCTTCCCATTTGGTCATCACTTCACCGGTTTCCGGATCCATGATTTCCAGTTCCATCTTCGCCTTCAGCGGAGCGCAGTAGTTGACTTCACGGTACTTGCACTCACTGATGGAATACTTGGGCTCGCCGAACTCATAATCGAGGAACTTCAGACGGATGTTGCCCGCATAGTTTGAAATCGGGTAGATGTCATCAAAGACTTCCTTGATTCCGTCTGTTCTGAACCACTCAAAAGCAGCAGTCTGGATTTCAACCAGATCAGGCAGCTGGAGCCCGCTGGATACCTTCGAGTAGTCACGGCGTGTCGCTTTGTTGCCGTAATGCACAACGTGGTATGTCTGTTTATTTTCCATGTACGCCATCCTTTCGTCTGCATCAATATTTAACGTCAAAAAGGGCATAATAACCCTATCCCTATTCGACTTTATTGCAATATACTATGTTAACATGTCAGTTTCAATCCGTCAATTTGGTGCTTCTGAGCACCCAGTAGCCTTTGTCACGGCTGATTACTTCACAGTTGCCAAAGATCTCCGTCAGCTTTTTCACAGCGCTTTCAGCGCCCTGCTTGCGGCGGATGACCGCAATCAGCGTTCCCCGTCTGACAAGATGCCTGAATGAATCCTCAAACATCCCGTAGATCACCGCCTTGCCCGCTCTGATCGGCGGGTTTGTGATGACATGGGAAAACAAGCCGTCCACTGCGGCAAATCCGTCCGACACAAAAGCGTCGCACGGGACATGATTCTGTGCGCAGTTGATCTGAGTCAGTTCAACTGCCCGCGGATTGATATCAACGGCTGTCATTTTCACCGAAGGAAAGGCTGTTCCGAGCACCGCGCTCACAACCCCGTATCCGCATCCGAGATCCAGCACCCTGCCGTAAAGATGTTCATCCAGGCAGGCTTCGAGAAGGATCTCTGTTCCGCGGTCAACTCCGGTTTTTGAAAAGACGCCGTTGTCTGTAACGAAAGTATATAAATGGCCCGAAAACCGGAAAGAATGTTCCTTCCGGTTTTCTTCAAGATTTCGGTTATCGGTAAAATAGTGTGCCAATAAGTCCTTGTCCTTTCATGGGGCCGAAAAGCCGGATGCCGTCCGGCTTTTCTTTTTGTTTCTTTTTTCAGACAGCGATTATTTGAACTCAACAGTTGCGCCTGCAGCAGTGAGAGTTTCCTTGATCTTCTCGCCTTCGTCAGGGGAGACGTCCTTCTTAATCTCTGCAGGGACACCGTCGACGAGCTTCTTGGCGTCAACGAGACCGAGACCTGTGATTTCTCTGACAGCCTTGATAACAGCAACCTTGGAGTCGCCGATAGCGGACAGAACAACAGTAACGGATGTCGGGCCTTCCTGGACAGCTTCAGCAGGTGCAGCAGCAACAGCAACAGGTGCAGCAGCGCTTACGCCATACTTGTCTTCGATAGCCTTTACGAGAGCATTGAGTTCGAGAATTGTAGCTTCATCAAGATATGCAAGAATTTCTTCCTGTGTTAACTTTGCCATGGATTATTTTCCTCCTATTCCTCAGGCAGCTGCTTTATGCAGCAATAATAATTTTTTGCTTTACGCAAATAATGATTCTGAAACTGCTGTTATGCAGCAGCTTCTTCAGCAGGGGCAGCAGCCTCTGCCGGTGCAGCAGTGCCGTCGGCTCTTGATTCAGCAACGGCGTTGACAGCTCTCGCGAAGCCGGCAACAGGTGCCTGCAGTACGGATAACAGCATGCTGAGCATACCTTCTCTGTTCGGCAGGTTGGACAGTTCATTGATGGTAGCCTGATCTACGACTTTACCTTCGACGATACCGCCCTTCAGTACCAGCGCCTTGTGCTTTTTGGCGAACTTTGCCATGAGACGAGCAGCTGTTGTTTCATCAGCACCGAATGCCAGTGCGTTCGGACCTGTGAGTGCTTCCTTCAGGTCAGAGAATCCGGCCGCGTCCGCAGCTCTGGCAGCGAGAGTGTTCTTGTAAACCTTCATCTCGACGCCTTCAGCGCGGAGTGTACGGCGGAGTTCTGTGACCTCAGCAACTGTGAGGCCGCGATACTCAGCGACAACGGTGGATGGTGAACCTGTGAATTTGTTCTGAATCTCAGATACAACATTCTGCTTGGACTCTAATACAGTCTGATTCATTCCTTCACCTTCCTTTTTTACTGTTATCGCATACACATATATAGAAAGCCCACGCGGAATGCGAGGGCTCTGAAAAAGTCTTATTGAAACCTTT